>CAYNVA010000331.1:0-8924 GCA_964400575.1 uncultured Thermodesulfobacteriota bacterium
GAAAGGCTCCTTAACCGCCAAGGATGAAGGAGCCTTATGGGCCAACGCTTTATTTGCTGACCCATCGCTGATATCGCCGGAAACCCTCCTTGGTGAATTCAACATTAGCCATGGTGATTTGATCTATGGTGATTTTGCTGATCAGAAAACCCCCTTTTTTTATCATCTCCCGCATGTTTTTGGCTTTTGCTTCTTTTACCGTAGCATTATCGCTTTCAGCAATGCGCGCGCCTTTTTCATAGGGCAGACAGCAGATCAGTGCCTGCTCGAATTCCGGGTTGCTCGCGTCAAGAAGTTCGACATGTCCCCGAATCTGGCAGCAGCGGAAGTCGGCAAAGCCTTCAAATTCTTTATGCCAGTTAAGGCTTACCTTTGGATTGTTCTGCATGTGTACAAGTTTTTCCGTTCCTTTTTCATGCAAACCGTACAGAACTTTTTCCCCAGGATGAAGGGCGAATTCCGCAGTCGTTGACAGGGGAACATTGTTCAGGCTTGTAGCGATAATGAACGTTCGTGTATTCTTCTTATTGCCGATCATTTTGCTAAATTCATCCCATGCTTTTTCTTTGGGCATGACGCCTTCACCGGCCTTTTTGCCTGGCGTGTCGCCTTCAAGCCAAACCTTGGTTGCCGTGGTATTGGCATCAAGCTTCATTTCATGGCAGTCATTGCAGGAAACTCCCTCGGGTATTTCAGGATGATCGCTTGTTTTCTGAGTCGTCGTTTCGATAGCTTTTGCTTTGCTTTCCTGCACCGGCTGCTTTTTTTCCTTTGCGCTAGCGGTCGAAAAGAAAAATGCCGCCACGCAGGCAAGCGTCAGTGCAATGAGCATCCGTGAAAGTCTCTTCATGTTCCTTGTCCTCCCTAATGTTAGCTGTTTCTTTTTACGGGTCATAGTTTATGGCGGCGTTTCGCCGGCTCTTTGCCGCCCCTTTACTTCCGTATGCCTTCCAAAAAAGTTTTCATATTAACCGTGTGCTGTGTCATGGGGTCGAAATCGATATCAACGGTAAAATAAGTGAGAAAAAAGCCCATGGATAGAAAATAGAGCGACCTTGCAACGGCATCTGCCGGGATAGCCTTAAACATGCCCTTATCGACACCATCAGACAGGGTCTGGGCAAATATGGCAACCCTGTTTTTGTAAAAAGCACTGACCACCAGTCGAATTTCGTTGTCGCGCGATGCAAGTGACATGAATTCAAAGCAAAATCTTAAAATATCGACATTTTCGTTGAATATTTCATTGGATTTTTTAATAAGCTCCTGTATGTGCTGTGTGGCGTCTAAAGGCTGGTGTATTTTAAGTTTGAGTGATTCAAAATACCGATTAGCAACCGAATTGAAAAGCTCGATGAAAAGAATTTTTTTGGACGTAAAATGATGATAAATGCCGCCTTTTGTTATGCCGGCTTTGGTGGCGATATCATCGATCGAAGTTTCATAATAGCCGTTCTGGTTGAAACAAAAAAGCGCGGCATTGAAAATCTCTTCTTTTCGCAGCTCAGGGGTTTTTTTAGTCGTCATGGCAGTAGGTTTGCTGATATCACACGTCGAGTTTCAGTTCTGAGAACAGATCACGAGACTGGTAATACGGGTCCAGCATGCGGGCTTTGAATTTTTCTTCGGTCATCCAGTTGATTGCAGCTCCGTTTTTATTGTTTTTCAGTATTTCCTCAACAAGAAAAAGCGAAACCGTTTCGACCTTGTCCGCGACGATATTAAAGCTTTTTTGGAGCAGTTCTCGTTCCTTGGCAGGCATGGTGTTTATGGTTTTAACCATAAGTTCGGTAATGACCGTTCCGGGCATGAGAGAGCCAACCTGTATGGGCGTGTCCTTGACATCTTCAACCAGGAGTTCGGTCAGGTAGCGGATGGCGCGCTTTGTCGTGCCGTAGACGCCAAGCCCGCCGGGCTTTTTTTCATCATTTGAGCCGAAACCGTAAAAGTTGTAAATCTGGCCAAAGCCCTGCTTCAGCATACCCTTCATGGCGACCTTCACGCCGAACATATGGCCGACAATGTTGGTGTTAATGACGGTTTTAATTTCATCGGTATCCACTTCCCAGACCGGAAGGGTGGTGTTGACGGCACCGGCATTATTGATCCAGATGTCGACTTTGCCGAACTTTCCGGCAGCGCGGTCCCAAAGCGCCTGCACCTGCCCTATGTCGGTCACGTCGCAGGGCTGGCCCACAACTTTTTCAGCGCCGAACTGCGCAGAAAAGTCTTTAACGGCAGCGTCAACATCAGCCTGCCTGCGTGAGCTTATCATGACAGCGCAGCCGTTTTTGAGAAACTCAAGCGCCATGCCCAGACCTATACCTTTAGTACTTCCGGTAATAATGACTGATTTCATAGCCATTCTCCTTAAACCATAAAATTGACAAATTAAGCTGGAGCATTTTTTTTGTAACCACGGGCCCTTATGGTGAGATTTTGTTTTGTTTGCCCGTGCTCTACTCTCGCAAGAGACACCGGCAACGATGGAATATCAACCGCTCGAAGGGCACGGGCCTCCTTCACCAAAAGCTTACCTGTGCGCATATGGCTATACTATTCTTAAAAATGGTCTATATGTGGCGGCCAAACATACCGACTAACTGGTATTTATTCTATCTTTTTTATTTGTTTTGTCAAGCGACAAACAAACTGGTAGATTAAATTCATGCAGATTAGCCGGCAGACAGCAGCTGAAACATGTAAAATAGGCATTGATCTTGGCGGCACAAAAACCGAGGTTATCGTTCTTGCTTCCGAAGATGCCGTGCTGTTCAGAAAGCGCGTTGCGACGCCCAGCCGGGATGGCTACGATGCAATTATCCACTGCATTTCCTGCCTGATTGACGAAGCACGGGAGCATATAACGCCAGGCAGCGGCCACACCATAGGCATCGGCATACCCGGCTCAATATCTGCCGCAACCGGAGCTGTGCAGAATGCAAATACTACCTGCCTTATCGGCCGGCCCCTTCATACTGACATTGAGCGGGAACTCGGCTGCAGCGTAGTCGTGGAAAACGACGCCAACTGCTTCACCCTAGCTGAATGCAGGGCAGGTGCTTCAGCGGGCTACGGCCTCGTGTTCGGCATTATCATGGGAACGGGCTGTGGCGGCGGGATTTGCATAGACGGGCATGTCCTGCCGGGGCTTAACCGTATTTCAGGAGAGTGGGGGCATTTTGCAGTTGACCCGCGCGGGGTGCAGTGCTACTGCGGCAACAGGGGCTGCGTTGAAACAAAAATCAGCGGCGGCGGTGTAGAGTCTGCTTTTTACGCTCGCTACGGTAGGATTATCTCTATGCAATCGATTCTTCAATGCTACCGTAGCGGCGATCCCGAATGCGTCGAGACGTTTAACCGCTTTCTTGATGATTTCGGCTGCTGCCTCGGAGGGCTTATTTCCATTCTTGATCCGGATGCTGTGGTGCTGGGCGGCGGGCTTTCAAATATTGACGAGCTGTATACACTGGGCCTGGAGCGCGTGAAAAAATATGTTTTCTGTGAGCATCTTAAGACGCCGATTCTGAAAAATAAGCTCGGTGATTCGGCCGGCGTGTTCGGGGCGGCATGGATTGGGGCCGAGGCTCTTGGCCGCAGCTGCACGCAGCCCGTATAATGCTGCCCACTGTATGGTAATCCTTATTCCTCAGTCAAGAGGCATGGGATTGCAAATGTTTTTATCCGAATCGGCAACCCGGCCGCAGTTGAAGCAGATGTATTTGGGGCTTTTGGCAAGCTTCTTTATTTCTTCAAACTTGTCCTGGCTTGCCAGCAGACAGAGATGACCCTTATGTTCGCCTTTGCATACATGTTCCGCCATACGTCCTCCTTTTTGGCAAGGTTTGATTATAATACTCTGTTAAATTTGAGATAATACCATTCAGCTCTTAAAGGCAAGCCTTATATATTTATGCATACGGCTCCAATACGCAAGGCAGACGCTGGAACTGGTGATCAAGCGCTGGTAACGGACATCATAACCCGTGCTTTTGCCGATGATCCGCTTTTAAACTGGATCGCGATGCAGGACGCTAGCCGACTGCAGCGAATCGGCAGGCTCGTGAAAACTACGGTCCAGCTGTTCTTGCCCGCAGGTGAGCCCTTCATTGAAACAGGCGGAAAAGGATGCGCGCTGTGGCTGCATCCTTCCGCCCCCGGTTTGACGCTATGGCAGACAGTGCGCGTCATCGCCATGCTCTGCCTGGTAGCCGGTTACCGGAGGCTTCCTGAAATGATCGAATTTTACACGCAGTTTGAGCGCCTCGCACCGCCCGAGCCCGCCTTTCACCTTTTTTATCTGGCGGTGCTTCCTGAAGCCCGTGGGCAGGGCACTGGCTCGGCGCTGCTGCAGCCGATTTTACAGCGTTGCGACGAAGAGCATATTCCCGCATATCTTGAAAACTCAAACAGCGCCAATCTGAGGCTTTATGAGCGGCATGGCTTTCGGCTCACCCGGCAGTGGCGCATAGCCGACAGTGGCCCATCAATCTGGTGCATGTACAGGGACCCGCGATGAAAAAAATAAACTTCAAGCTCACTATTCAGTATGAAGGCACGCGCTACCGGGGCTGGCAGCGCCTGGGCGACAGCGATGCTACCATACAGGGCAAGATCGAGTCAGTGCTGTCGCGAATGGCAGGTGAAAAAATTGAGCTGATAGGCTCGGGCAGAACGGATGCCGGCGCCCATGCTCTGGCGCAGGTGGCTAATTTCAAAACAGCATGCCGGATGACCCCGGACGAAATTCTTAATTACTGCTACCGCTATTTACCGGAAGACATTATCGTCAAAGCGGCCGAGCCAGCCGACGAGCGCTTTCATGCCCGCTACAATGCCCGCAGCAAAACCTACCTGTACCGCCTCTGGAATGCCCCGCGGCATGATGTTTTTGAGCGCAAGTGTGCCTGGCATGTGCCGGAGCCGCTTGATTTGCAGCGTATGCAGGAAGCCTCAGCCCGGTTCATCGGCAGGCACGATTTTCAGAGTTTCACTACTTTGAAAAGCAAAAAAAAATCGATGGAACGAGAACTATACAGCATCGACTTTAAAACTGAGGGAAGCCGCATCGACATATACTTTAAGGCTGACGGCTTTCTCTACAATATGGTACGCATCATCGTGGGCACGCTTGTCGAGGTGGGAAAGGGCAGTCTGGAGTCAACAGCTATCCCCGATATTATTTCAAGCAGAATGCGCAGCAATGCCGGCATTACAGCCCCGCCGAACGCGCTGTTTCTTTTTACAGTCGACTATTAATCGTTTTACGTTATGCGCAAACTATTTTTGTTTGTGCAGGCTCGGCTTTTTTGTTATGTATCTGCCACTGTTAATTCGCTAATTTTATTCAAGGAGCTGCATAATGAAACAGGAAGTTGTTTTGTATTCTGAAAACTGCAAGATCGTCGGCGATCTGTATCTGCCCGATTCCTATAAATGACGGCGGCCGGCTGCCCGGTGAAGGAATCAAAAATACTGTATGAAAAAGCCCGCGAGCCGAAGGAGCTTTTTATCATCGACAGCGCGCGGCATTATGATGTGTATGAGGGTGAGCATTTCAAACTGTCTGCTGGCAAAGTCCTTGAGTGGCACAATAAATACCTCAAGTAATATCTGAAGAGTTGTTGTTTTTATGCTGCAGCAGAAGGGTTTTAACCGTCTTGATTTCGCAGAGGCCAAAAGGGTAGGGGCGCTGGTAGGCTTTGATATTGCAGCCTGCGCCTGCAAAAAAAAATCCTGCGGCCCTGGCGCCGACTGGCTGGTGCAAGACAAGCGCTATTTCGTGCTCATGCTTTTAAAGCACATAGACGGATTGAGAAAGGATAGCGCAGCCATATTGCCCGACGATGTTCAGGCCTGGTATAAAGAGGCCAAAGCCGCTGCGCAGGAATATGCCTGCATGGAAGAGGCACTGTACCCGGTACTTAAAAAAACTAAAAGCATGGATAAATGAGAACTCGGGAATTTTCAGATTTTACAGGGAACGGTCGCGACCGTTCCCTGCGATTATCTCAATTTCATTTTCCTCTGCTACAAAAAAAGCTTTATCCTTGTAAATCACCGTGAAATCTGATAAATTCAAAAAAAGCTTTGTGGTCAAATAAGTAACGCACTAATTTTTTGTTTATGATTAACATACAGCCGGAAGTCGGTATTTATGTCGGAGAGGGTGCATCGCATTCATGGACTTGGTTTGCCGATATTTTCGAACGTGAAGCATATACTGCCGTCTGTTTTCTAGATGAGCGCGATATTGCAGCCGGAGCGCTTACCGGAGTTGATGTTTTGTTTATTTCCGGCGGTGATACTTTTGCCATAGCCCAGGGGCTCGGCAAGAGCGGCGCAGATGCAATTGAGAAGTTTGTACGCTGTGGCGGCATTTATATTGGAGCCTGCGCAGGCGCCTATCTGCCGCTGAATTCGTCACTGCCGCCGCTCAACCTGTTCAACTTTGTGGCTACGCGCATTTCAAACCTTACAAAAGATCTGCCCGAGGCAGTGGCAAAGCCTGAAAAGTTCTGCACTGAGTACGGCTGCAGGTATGTGTATCACCCGGTGCGCGAAAGTGTGCAGCTCAGGCTTTCCGGCTGGGGTCGCGACGGGCAGTATGTCGAAGCGCCTCTGTATGGGGGGCCTGCTTTGCTGCCATCAGATGATGCTGTGGTGCTGGCTGAATATGTCGGCTTTACTGATTCGACGGAGTTTCTGATTGACCCTGAAATAGCCGGTCGTGCACTGCTGGGCACGGCAGCGGCGATAAAAAAAGACTATGGCAGGGGATCCTTTTATCTTTTCGGGCCCCATTTCGAGCATCCCGACTATCATGAGGCAAACAGCCTGCTTTTCGAGATTTTTACCTGCATGAAGACAAGTCAGCGCAGCAGGGCAGTTTGCGCGGTTCGGCAGTCTGTTAATAAAAAGCAGTATCTGGCTTTTCTGAGCACTGTGAGCAATGCCCGGATCATGGCCCTGGCACTTGAGCGCACGGCCTTTACCTGGCTTATCGGCAGGAAGGTCTATGATCCGGAAAAAATACGTGTTTTTATTGAAGCAATCTGGCAGCGGGCACGTCAGCTTGAGGCTCCTGAGTGTTTGGCCTGTATTGAAAGTGCCGACATCGGGCTTCTGACCGCGCAGGCAATTGAAGTTGCCCGGATTATTCAAAAGCTACGAAACGACGGGCAGCCCCGGGCTCAGGAAACAGCTTGTGCAGAGCGCCTTTTCCTGACGCTGCGAACGGCTGCTGCGGCGTTTTTAACCATATATTTCCGTCTACAACGAGGTGGTGTGCTACACCAGCAAAGGAGGTCGACATGTACGATAGCTACCTGTATTTCCCTGCAACCGCAGTGCTCTATACGCTGACGGTCATCATTGTTCTGTTTTTTATCGCAGGCGCATTTGCCAGCGTGACGCTGTGGTTCAAGGGTAAAGCACCGAGCCTGCATCACGGGCTCAATATCCCTGCAATTGTCAAGGCATTCATTTTTGACTGCCTGCTGCAGGCTCAGATCCTGAAAATCAGCTTTGTGCGCTGGCTTATGCATTTCTGCATATTTATCGGTTTTCTTGGGCTTTTCGCCCAGACAACGGTTATGGCCCTGGCCAGCCATTTTCTTCCGCCCGACACGGCGCTTGCAAAAACAATGTTTAAATTTCCCGATGCTCCCTTTGGCGGATTCGGCGCCCGCGTGCTTGATGTATGGGGGGATTTTTTTGGCCTCATGCTGATTGTGGGGCTCGCCATCGCCATCGTGCGCCGCTATATTGTTAAAACCAAGCAGCTGGAAACCATTCAGAAGGATACCATCTCTATCTGCCTGCTGACGACCATAGCCCTCACCGGCTTTCTCTGTGAGGGCCTGCGGCTGACCAATCCCATGTATGCAGATATTGCAGCGTATTCTTTTGTCGGAAATATTCTTGCGGGTATTTTTAAAGGTATGGGCTTGACCTCTGCAACCTATAACCCCTGGGTATGGCTGCATGCTGTCGTGTCGCTGTTTTTCTGCGGCTACCTACCGTTCAGCAAGGCCTGGCATGTCATTGTTAGTCCCATCGAAATCGTTATTGACGCTTCAGAGCGGGCACATTAAAAGGAGGCGACCATGGAAAACGAAATGAAAAATCAGGAAGCAACTGCTGCACCGGCACGGGCGGAAACGACGCCTCAGGCTGAATCACCGGCCCCGGTGCAGGGCATGAAAAAATTAAATATCGCAAAGTTCAGCCCCCGCATGCTCATGGAGCTTGATGCCTGCACGCGCTGCGGCGAATGCTCCAACTGGTGCCCGGCCTATGACCAGGACAGCCGCGAGCCCCTGACCCCGCGCGGCCGCGCCCGGCTGTTCAAGGACATTATTTCCCGGCAGCACGGCGCCTTCAGCGCCGACAGCTTTCTCGGAAAGCTATGCGGCAAAAAGCCCGTTACCGAGGATGAGCTGAAGGCATTTGCCAAAGACCTGTATGCCTGCAGCACTTGCATGCAGTGCCACTTCGTCTGCCCGGTGGCCATCGACACGGTTGAGCTCTGGGAGCGCATCCGCGAGACCATCGTTGACTTGGACTGCGGCCCTCTTGATTCTCAAAAGGACCTGGTTCTCAAGACAAAGAACTATGACAATCCCTGGGGCCAGCCCAGAAGCTCGCGCGCTCGCTGGGGCAAGCTCGCCAAAAAGAAAAAGCGCATCAAGGATGAGCCCAAGGATATTTCCAAGAGCAAGTCCGAGGTTCTGTACTTTGTCGGCTGCACAGCCTCCTATGACAATAATGTCGAGGAAGTCGGCATCAATACGACCAATATTCTTGATGCTGCGGGTATCGATTTCGGTATACTCGGCAACAAGGAAAAATGCTGCGGCAGCGTGCTTCTGCGCATGGGCGATAGGCCGAGCTTCGAAAAGCTCTGCAAGGAGAATATCGAG
>CAYNVA010000332.1:0-7828 GCA_964400575.1 uncultured Thermodesulfobacteriota bacterium
GTGCTGCTGCCCCAGCGCTGGTAGAGTGTGTGGTCGATACCGAAAAGGTCCAGGGCTTTGCCGATGCTCTGGTTCACAATATCATCGATGCTTGCAGGCCGGTGGTAGAAGGCCGGCACCGGCGGCAGAATGATGCCGCCCATTCTGGTGACCTGCGCCATATTGTCTATATGGGTCAGGTGCAGTGGTGTTTCACGGAACAGCAGCACCAGCCTGCGCCGCTCCTTCAGAACGACATCGGCAGCCCGGTTGAGAAGATTATCACCCAGGCCGTGTGCAATGGCTGCAAGCGTTTTTGCACTGCACGGTGCGATGATCATGCCATCGGTCAGAAATGATCCGCTGGCTATGGGGGCCCCAAGTTCATGGGCTTCATAGTAGCGGTCGGCAAGCTTTATTGCGCGTTCAAGGGCATCGGCTGCAATTTCATCGCGAAGCAGTGTTTTGGCTGTCAGGCTTATTGTCAAATATATCTCAATTGCGCCTGTATTCCTGAGCGCTTCCAGAAGCCGGAGCCCGTAGAGAGCGCCGCTGGCGCCCGAAATCCCTACTATGATTCTTTTTTGCATTTTTTTGCCCTGAGTTTTTTTATTATTTCCGCACATACTGTGTCGACGTTTTTAAGTATCGCCGCAATATCGGCCGGTGCGGCATTATCGATATGGATGCCTGCAACGGCAATGGTGTTTTTGTTGCATGCCGCTGCTATCTTTTCAGCACAGCCGCGCGCAACGGCTTCATCTTTGTGGCCGGTGAAATTGTAGACCGACGACGTGCAACTTATTTTTTTCAGGTTTTGCTGCAGGCTTGGCCGCGGCTGCGTTATGGCCACTGAACCAATATGGGGCATGGAGCCCCCCCAGATCGACAGCAGGATGTCAGCGCCCATGAATTGCACTGCGGCATGCACCCGGTGTTTGCCGCTGCCAGCTGCTGTATGGATAGACAGTTCATAGTGGTGCGCGGGCATGTCAACCGCCTGCAATCGGAGGAAATACGCTCAGGGTATCGCCCTCATGCAGCATGTCGGGCACTGATTTTTGAACCCCGTTTATGAGAAGTATTTTCGGAATGTCTTCAGGAATATGGAAATAGGCAAGGGCTTCATCCACGGTTGCATGTTCCTGCAGATTAATTTCGCAGGCTCCGTTGAGGTTGTCTTTTAGATGTTCGCGCAGTGCCGCAAAAAGTTTAACGGTAATTTTCATCATTCTTATGTACGCAGTTTTCACAGCACAGCAAGCTGTGTTCAATGGATATGTGTTTGCAGCGGTGATCGGGATTCCTGAAGCCTGTCGTGTTTGAACGTCCGCATATCACAGCGCAATTTTTTTATTTTTTGTCGCAGGTCTGCAGGGGAGGCCTGCTCCAGCTCCATGAGAAAAGCGCTTGCCTTGTCCATAAACCCCGCGGGCAATGACAGTGGTTTTCCTGCAACTGCCGCACGGGCGCTTGCGGCTGCTGTTCTGATCAAGCTGATGCACAGGGCTTTCAGACGGGCATTGCTCTCCAGCACCGGCAGAATTTCGCCGCCCATGCCGTAATACAGTGAGATGATGCTGCGGCCATAGGCTGTTTTTATAAGAATATTGTCACGGAAGGCCCGCAGCGGCCGCAGGTCACTGCTGTCAGGTTGTGCCTGCAGAAGCTGTTCAGATATGCAGTTTGGAGTGCCAGAGCCGGAGGGAGTCATGGTGAGATTGAATTCAGTGGCGCCGCCTGCGTTAACATATACCGTAGATGAGCCGACCTGAAAATAGCCCGGCGCCGTAACCTGAATGGTGTGCTGGCCCGAAGGAACGAGCATTAAATAGAAACCATTGTTGCTCTGGGCCCCGGTGCCTGCTGTTGATCGCACATAGGCTTCTCCGATCGGGGTTTTGGTAAGAGTGGAAGTTATCATGCCGCTGACGACGCCGGTGCCGGCAATGGTCGATTGATCTTCAGTGAGAAGTCCGCTTCCCGTGCCCGCATAGACCGTGTAGGTCGGCACCGAGGCAGTTGCAGCTGAGGCTGTCGCCTGCCGGGAAAGTGCAGCGCCAGGGTTTTCAATATTGACATCATACATCATGTAGTCGGACAGGCCCGTACGGGTCCAGTACTTGCCCCTGTTC
Source organism: uncultured Thermodesulfobacteriota bacterium (assembly GCA_964400575.1). Lineage (GTDB taxonomy): Bacteria > Desulfobacterota > WTBG01 > CAIYCZ01 > CAIRTM01 > CAIWCT01. The sequence continues at coordinate 2,115 of CAYNVA010000332.1, forward strand.
AGGCTCACATAGGTTCCGCTCAGGCTGCTCTCTGAATTGCTGGCGCCTCTGTAGAGAGCTGCATACACGGTGCCGGCTCCGTCATCCGCAACCTTTATGTCCTTTACTGCGAAAATTTTCGGCAGGCCCCCTTGTGCTTTCCGCCAGGTCAGGCCGCCATTGATGCTTTTGAGAAGCCCCTGACGCTTGCCGTCGCTTGCGCCGCATCCAGCATAGATGATGTTTGGGGAAAGCGGGTCAAAAGCAATGCAGTTGGCCGTGTATGTGCGCGTGAAAAAATTACTGCGCCAGGTTTGCCCGCCATCTTTGCTGATAGAGATGCCGCCAGGCGCAGTAGGAGTATTGAAACTGCCGGTTCCAGCAACAATGACTGACGGGTTTTGCGGCTGCAGCGCCACGGCATTCACCGGCACAGAGGACTCGAAAATTGTTAAATATGGGGCTGTATCGATTGCTCCGCCATTGTCATAAATTTTCAGTATCTGCCCTTTTTTTCCGGAATCAAAGGAAACAGCAGCATAAATGGTTGCCGAGTCTGCGCCTGTCTGGGCAATGGCAAGGGAAACGATTCTATTGGCTTCCTGAGAGGGCGTATTGAGATATGTCCAAGTGGCGCCTTTATCCGTGCTTTTGCCGATGCACCAGGCAAAGCCGGCATAGATTATGTTCGGGTTAGACGGGTGAAAGGCTACGGTAAAAGAGCTGCTTGCGTTTATCTTCAGCAATGCATCAGCTGTTTTGAGGAAAATGCCTGCAAGTGTGCCGCACAGAATGGCGCCCGGATTTGCAGGATGGAGAGCCGTATCATAGATTGTATTAGCCTTGATTCCGTGATTGAACGTATCCCAGTTTTGTGCCCGGTCGGTTGTTTTATAGACGCCCTGATTGAGGCTTCCGGCAAAAAGAACTGATGCGTTTTCCGGGTGCGGCTCAAGGGCCAGAAACTCGCCGGGCACGCGAAGAGATGTTGCATCCCAGGTGACCCCGTTGTCTGTGCTTTTTGCCATGGTGCTGCTCAGTGCGGCATATATCGTGTCAGGTTCTTGTGGCGGTATGCACATGGCACGACTGTCTGTGTCAACAGAAGTCCAGTACCAGGGCGGCTCTTCAGCCGAACCGCTGGTTTTTACTGCGATGCCCTCACCGCTGCACAGAAAAATTCTGAGCGGGTTTACGGGATGCACCAGCACTTCATCGATATAGCCAAAAGCTTTTACAGTGTCGTCCAATAATACTGCGGCGGACCAGTAGGACCAGCTCTGGGCATAATCGGTTGACATGTACACATAGCCCTCGGGCGAGATATAGGATTTGCGGTTGGCGACCCAGATCTCCCCCTGTTTGTTCGGGTTGAATTTTATCTGCCAGAAGTTGTTCCAGACCAGCTCATCGGACCAGAAACCCTGATTTGCCCAGTTGTTGCCGCCGTCCTCGGTTATAAATATTTCACCTTTTTCATCGGCATCGCTGGGCCCGCCGGTTCCCACATAGACCCGATTACTGTCAAAGGGATCAACAGCTACACTGTAGCAGATGCGACCACTTTTTGTGGTGTCGCAACCATAGTCATCAAAGCAGGGATCGACTATCTCGTCGGCAAAATAAAAGGTCTGCCAGTTTGCGCCGGCGTTGTGGCTGACATCGACATAGTGGTTATTGGCAACCCAGATCGTATCCGGGTCGTTCGGGTCGATTTCAATATCATGGATTTCCTGATTGCGGAACCATGCAGGCATGTCCTGCGGAATGGAAAACCATGTCGTGCCGTTGTCCGTTGATTTGAAAAGACCATCACCGCCCCAGCTTCCGGCATACATGACTTTGGCGTCGGTCGGGTCGATGGCAAGGCTTGTAATCTGACCGCCGTACAGACCAAGGTCTTTCCAAAGAGAAAGCTCTTGAGTTTCAGCGGTTTTTGATATAAAAATAAAAAGTGTAAAAATTATGAAAAAAATAAAATTTGTTACATTTTTATTTTTTCTCATGCTCACCTCGGTTACGCTAATCAAGTTATGTGTCTTCTTCTAGAGTTTTAATGCACTGTGACGGTAAAATCAATATAATTTATATATAAGATAAACACGTGGAAAAGATATTGGTAACAGGAGCCACTGGCTTCGTCGGGGCTGCTTTGGTGAAACAGCTGCTGCAGCAGGGCAGGCAGGTGCGCATAACGGTGCGCGCTGACAGCCAACGAAAGAATATTCACGGGCTGCCCCTTGAGATGGTGCAGGCCGATATCAGGAACCGCTCAGAGCTCACACGCGCCATGGATGGCTGCGCGCAGGTTTATCATGTGGCAGGCCTGTACCGAAGCTGGATGTGCGACTATGATCTGCTGCGGCAGATAAATGTTGAGGGCACACGAAACGTACTTGCAGCGGCAACTGCTGCCGGTGTGCGGAAAGTAGTTCATACAAGCTCCATAGCAGCGCTGGGCATGCCAGCTGACGGCAGGCCGGCAGATGAAAACACCGCTTTTAATTTGCAGCGACTGCAGCTTCCTTATGAGCAGTCAAAGTACGAGGCTGAGCTTGTTGTGCGGCAGTATATCGAAAAAGGACTTGCCGTTGTGATAGTGCGGCCGGCTATGGTGATGGGCCCCGGAGATGTGTACCCGACGCCATCGGGGAAAATAGTGCTTGATGTGCTGCACGGGCGGGTGCCCTGTTATTTCGAAGGCGGTATCGATATTGTGGATGTGGATGATGTGGCGGCCGGACATATTCTTGCAATGGACAAGGCAGTCTCCGGCGACAGCTTTAATCTGGGGTGCCAGGGCAATTTTACCTCTATGGGTGATCTCTTCAGGCTTATTGCACATATGGGCGGGGTTCATGCGCCTTTTATTAAAATGCCGGTGCCGCTCACCATGGCCTATGCCGGGGTGCTTACCTTTTTAGCCGATTATGTAACGCATCGGGAGCCGGTGGCAACGCCTGCTAATATTCGCATCCTGTCGATCAAGCGCCGGGTTGATTTTTCAAAAGCAGTAAGTGTTTTGGGCCTTCCGCAGACCCCGCTGCAAGCCGTGGTAGAACGAACCGTTGATTGGTATAAAAAAGAAGGATATGCATAAATGGCGAAAAAGAAGGCCCGGCTGAAACTTGATTCTGACAGTGTAACGCCGCAGTATCTGCTGAAGCTTGACCCAGGTACGGCTGAGGAAACTTTCAACGGGCTTGCCCTTGACCGGAAAATCCAGCTGGTGCTTGCTGCTGCCTGGCAGAAGCGGCGCGATATCATCATGCTTGCTGAAAACGCCCGTGAGCTTGTGCAGGCGCTGCCGCCGCAGGAAATATACCTGACTGTGCTGCAGTGCGGCGTTGAAGATTCCGTGCAGCTTATCGCACTGACCAGCCATGAGCAGTTTCAGTTTCTGTTTGATATTGACTGCTGGCGAAAGGATAGCCTTGATGTGACCTCGATCGGCCGGTGGTACAATATTCTAGCAAAATGCAATGAACAAAAAGTGATCGAGTGGTTCGAGCGGGCCGATGAGGAATTTCTGGTGGCATCGCTTAAAAAGCTTCTGAAGGTCAGCAAAATTCAGCAGGATACCGATATCTCAGAAGAATACGAAGATATGCCTGCGGCAACCCTTGACGGCATTTATTTTTTTACATTTCTCGTGAAGGAGTCATACAATTCCATCATGCCTATTTTTAATGCTCTGTACCAGCATGACCGGGGCAGATTTTATTCACTAGCCGAAGGCATTCTGTGGGACAGCCCGGCCGAGGTTGAGGAGGCTGCCTGCGACTGGAAAACCAGACGTGTGGCCGAACACGGCTTTCCTGAATTTGAGGAGGCCCTGTCAATTTACCAGGTTATGCCGGACAGGGAAATTGAGCGGCTTTCAGAAACGGTTGTCATTGAAGCATCTGCTCAGGCCCGGGCCGATGCACTATTGCCCCGGTTTGGTTTGTCGGGCGACGACATGCCGCGGTTTTTTATAAACGTGCTTGGCCTTGTAGATGATCACGGGGCATACGACATGATACAGCGGGCAGCCATTACCATTGCAAATAAGATCATAGTTGCCGACGCTCTCGAGGTGCAGTCTGTCGAGGACATGCAGCGGGCGCTCAGGAAGGCAGCGGGCTGCATCAGCATAGCCCTGGAATCGCTCAGTGGCGGCAATGCTTCGTCTGCACAGGCTTTTCTCATGCAGGTGCACACCGGGACGCTTTTCCGTGCCGGCATCAGCATTATTGTGAAGGTGTGCTCGGACTATCGCGCCACTGTCTGGCGCCTGGCAGACAGGCAGCTTCGGGAGTCTTTTTTCGAAAGCCCCCTTGGTGAGACCCTGCGCGGTCTTTCCATGAAGCGCCCCATGCTCTACGAAGGGCTTGTCAAGCCGGGTTCGACGCAGTACCGGGCTTTCATGGCGCTTCAGGAGGTGCAGGCGGCGCGCGAGGCGCTTGCAGCGAGCAGCGTCCTGGATAGCCTTTTCTTTACTGTCTGGGCTATCGATCCCTCATGGCTTTTGTCGGAATTTATTGCCACGACAACACTTGCAGAATTTTCGCAGCTCACGGCGGAGGCAGTATTTCTTACCGTGCTTGCCCGCTACATGCTGACCGGAAAAACACGGCTTGAGGCTCTTGCGGAGACTGAAACGCAGCGTTTCATTGAGGCCGCCTTTGAGCAAAAGACAGGGGGCGGACACTGTCTGAAGAGCTCGCTGCGCGGGGATACGCTTTCCTGGCTTGCTTCGTTGTACAGCGATGGTGTGCCGCCTGTGCTGCAATCCTACACAATGTCGCTGCTTCAGCGTTTTGAAGAGTCGATTGCTCCTCTTGCGACGCAGAAAACCATTGAGAAACGCTATATCGATAAGCTATTATTTAAAAAGGCCCCATAAACCGGTACTGCATTCAGCAAGATGCGCCGGATGCAGATGAACCACACTTTGTACAAACATGGAAAGGAAGGTACGTATGTCCGACACAAAAAAGAATATCCCCAGTATCGCAGCAGCCCTGCAGGTAGCTTTTTATGCATCATATCTGGTTCCGGACTATAAGAATTTAACTTTTGAAGAGCGCACTAAAAAGGTTGAGGAAGATTACTTTATGGCCTTGAAGATCGCTGATGTTATCTTCCAAAAAGCCCGCCATGAAAAACTTCCGCCTGACCAGGAACGAATTATTAATAAATACATCTAATGCATGCATTGTCTGAAGCTAAACAGGGGGCGGCGGCATGCCGCTCCCGCCATTTTAAGAGAGACGCAGAGTGTTTTCAAATATCCTCTATTTTATAGTTGTTTTCTCCCTATTTTCATTCTATGAACCCAGCGCATTTTCTGTTCTTGCACTGCAGGAGATTTTTGGGTGCGTACTGGCAGGCTACGCCCTGTTTTATATGCTCACAAAGAGACTGTTCGCTCGTCTGGAAAAAAGATGTTCAGCCAGCAGGCCCGGCTCTTTTTCACATTTTCATGGCAGTCTTATAAACCGCTGTACGATTCTTGCCCTCTGTGTGTATGCTTTTTTTATTTATGGTCTGCAGCTCAAGCAGGCTGTTACCGCTGTGCCCCTGCTGGCTCAAAGCGATTTTTTGCAGAGCTTTATTGCGGTTTTGCTGTTTTATATCTTGCTTGTCATCATCTGGACCTGCGCCTATCGGTCATACAAACATTTTTTCAACACCCGGGCGACCCTGGGCAGCTATGTGCTGTCACATGCCAGGTTCAACAGCTCAATTGT
>CAYNVA010000333.1:0-14079 GCA_964400575.1 uncultured Thermodesulfobacteriota bacterium
GCCGCGGCGGACTTTGCCCAACAGGCTACCGTATTCGCCTTGGGCGAAAAAGGGCCGAACACCTCTAAAAAAACATCCGGCCCATTTTCTTCTGCCACCTGAACGCACAGCCTGTTGCCGGTAGAGCAGCACGTCACTGAAAAATATCCGCGGGCTTTGCCGCTACAATGAGTTCAGCTTTCGGGCTACTGTTTCAACAATACCTTTTTTAAACAGCATATAGCCCTCTTTTACCAGAGGAAGGTCTCCATCTTTTTCATACCTGCCAAGCAGCGAGCCGGTGATGATGATCCGGGTGCCCCGGAAGTCAAAATCGCTCCTGTAGTTGTGCGCGATCTCATGGCCGCCGTGAAATTCCTTTTCATCAATTCCGTCGACCTCAAAGGCCCAGTGCCGGAGATGCTCAAAAAGATCTATTGTTTCATTGATAAAATAATAGGGCTGAAAAATGATGACATCAAACCCCCGGTGCAGATAGTCAATCATGCACTCCATGGAAGACAATTGCGGGGAATCAGGGTGATTGTTGAACTCGTTCATGCTCAGGCTGAATTCCGTAACCCCTTTCCTGAGTTTTGGCAACTCCCTTTCATACACACTGCGGATATTCTGGCGCACCCCCTGCATGTTCAGGTCAATAACATCATCCTCGCCGTTTCCCGGAGGAAAACCATGCTCCCCAAGGATAATGCCGATCTTTGCACTGTCCGGCAGACCGCATGACTGGATTTCGTTTTTAGTGATCCTGAAGGCGGCCTCTGCAAAATCAGGGTGTTTGCCAAGCAGTTCTCCCTGTGTCGTGTAGAGGATTGACAGCGGCAGCCGCTTGCCTGTCTCCTGTTCAACAAGATCAATGGCCTCCTGCGCGTCTTCCCACATGCCTTTGGTATCTTCAAAATCTGAAAGATCGGGTATGAAATCGCAGAGCACAATGCCGGTAATCCCGTTTTCAAGAACATGCTTTTTAATCTTCTCCTTGAGGAAGGCGGGCTTTTCTCCTATGAGCAGGGAGTGCACGTCCCAGGCAACCTTGCATCCCTGCTGAAGGAGGTCTGCCATGATATCCTTGAAGATGATCTGGGTCTGGTCCCATGCCCGCATGCCGCCCTGAGGCGCAAACTTCCAGTAATTGCTTATTATATGGACGGCAAAAACCTCATATATATCGGGTACGTCATTGGGGAGTCCCATTTCGGGTATATGATAGCCCCGCAGCACCGTGCCGAGCTTTGTCTTTGTTTTTTCCATCCACAGGGTTGCATCGATCATCCCGGAATATGTTTTACCGTCACAGCCCGGGCCTGTTTCCGCGCCCGACACATTGACAAGCTTCACGGGCTTGTATTCTTCCAAACCACGGTCAAGCTGGGTTGGATCGATGAGAGCGGTAAGCATGTCGACTTCTTTGAGGAAATCCGGCACATAGCCATAGTGCATGAGATGGTTCATAATATTTTTAGAGAAGGTAAAGGCGGCATCAAACATCGCCGGCGTCCATTCACCCCGCGTATTTTCAATTTTTGGTTCGAAAACGCCCGCAAAAAGAAGCAGGGGCTTTGTTTTGTCAAATGCCCCGTTTTCAGCGATCACATTGGTGCTGAACGACGCAAGCACGGCATCATCCAGGTCATCCTGCTTTCCGATTGCTTCCGCCTTGAGTTTAATAAGCCGCTGCAGGGCAGGGGATGTGTCGAATTGCAGCCTGCAGGGCGGCTTGTCAAATTCAAACCGCTTGCCGTCAATGGTCAGAATGATCTTTTTCAGGTTTTTTTCCAGCTCCTCATTGCCTTCCCGAATGCACAGCTCAACCTCCATCATCCCGCTTACCCGTGAAGCGCTTACCGGTTTTATAAACTCCAGGGGATTGGGCTTCCAGATGATCAGCGGCGCTATGACGCCGGGGTGCTTGCCAATTAATTCGGGAATTCGGGAAATTTGTGCGTTGTAGCTTTCGTTGGCAATATCGATCCTTCTATTTAACATTGCAGCTCCTTCTCGGACGGTTAGTGGTTTTAAAATGCCTCCCCGCCTCTAAAAGCGGGGAGGCTTCCTGGCAAAGCACAAGCATGCATCATGCAGTCGCGGTTTTCTTGATAAGCCGTATGTCAAACATGCCCAGGCATCGTAGCGTATTGAGTTTGTACCCATTGACATGCATTGCATAGAAAACAAACCGGTGTTTCTGAGGCTGTGTCATGATTCCCAGTGCAAGTTTATCGCTGGCAACATGGATTTCATCGACATGGCTTAAAATCGCCGTGGCGAGCTCCTGTTTGGTTCTGACTTCAGTTATCATGAACAGTTTCCTTATTGTGCAAAAGCATTGTCGGTTGAGCTGGCTAAAGGCTGATGCGGGAGCTGCTTCAATGCAAGCTCTGCGGCAAGAGCATCAGCAAAGCCATTGGCCGCACTTGTAATCTCAGCCGGGGTTTTTTCTTTTGTTTCAACATGGCGGTGCGCAATAAGCCTGGCGCCCTGTGTTGAAACAAGCTCCTGCATGGTCGTTTTTTTACCCCGTATGTAGTCCCTGAAAAACCGCTTCAGAAACGGGGCATCATCGCCATAGCTGGAATACTTGTCCACCGGATTGTTTCCGGTTGTGATACAGGCAACCTTTTTGCCCTTGAACCCGCCCTGACTGAGCAGCATGCGCATGGGAACGCTGAGCTTCCAGTTCCATATGGGAGAGACAAGAATAATCGTAGAATAGGCCGAGAGATCAGGACTGGCAGGTTCGATACTGGTATCCCTGTCAAAATAGGAATCAAATCCGGCGCTCATATACCCCAGCGATCCTGACCGGTCTTTCATGTCCTTTATTTCAAGAACATCGGCATCGATATGCTTTTTAAGCGTGTCGACAACAAGCCGGCAGTGGCCGGTACGGGAATAGTAGACAATCAGGGCTTTTTCTCTGGCAGCCTCTTGCGCACAGATAATTTCAGGAAAGGCCATGGCAAAACATATGATCAAGGCACTGCATACACCGAATGCCCTTGCTGCAGCATACATAATATTATTGTATGATAATTTATGAGTCATTGTTGTACCTCCCGAAAAACGTATACGTTGTAAAGCGAAAGGGATACGTTTGGTTTAGAACATTTTCCTGTCCATGCACTGCTGCTTTGCGCTCCACAGCGCTTTTAGCTGTACGCAAAAATCGCATCTGTCATGGTGCACGGAAAGGAAAAGGCTCAGGAGGATAGTATCATAGCTGGAGCTTAACGCATGAAAGCGGGGTAAGGCTTATATTTTGAAGGGTTTCGTATGACGGATTAAACCTGCACGTCGACTCAAGAGTGTCAAACAGGTTATGGGCGGGGTAACATACTGCAGCGTGGGGAATGTTCAGATGGCATTCCCGCTGTGTTCGCTGCTCAATGCTTGTTATCCTGTTGCCCACTGCGCTATAGTCAAAAAAGCCGCTGTTGACCTCATAAGAATGAGGGCACATGGTCAGATAGATAAAACCAATGACAAGCAGCATTCTGTGGGTTTTTTTGTGATAGCTCATAACGGGTATTGTTTTATCAATATTGTTCGAATCTCTAACTATTATTATAGGTTGTTTTAAAGCAATTGTCAAGAAGAGCAAGGGTGCAGTTTTTGGTTAAAATAAGTCTTGTGCAAGTGCAAAACACAATTACATTTACCAGGACTGTTCAAGATATTCAAGCATGACTTCAAGCTTTTCCGGCGGCGTAACAAGGGTGAGCTCCTCAGGGGCAAGACTAAAAGCCCTGCGCCATGCCCGGTCGCTGATGCTGAACGTGGGCGCACCGTCTATACATGCAAGCGGTAAAAGCATTCTGCAGACACCCATACCGGCAAAACCCCTGATAATATTCCCGGTTGCATAACAATATGCCCGGGTCAAATGGTGCACCTGCTCCGGCGTGCCGAATAGTATAAGCGCGTCAGGGTCTGCCACAGAGCCGAGCCGGCCGATAATAACCGCTTTGTAGACACCGGAGTATTTGGGGAAAAGCGCATCTGCCTGCGCTTCTGCCCGCTGCTGAATTTCCTCCGTCGGGAATATGTTTATCGATGCAGTGTGGAACTGCTCGCTGTCTGCCCGCTGCTCATGGCTCATCTGAGAGAGTGCCGGATCAAGCCCGGTGGCAGCGCAGCCAAGCAGGCAGACATGGTTTTCCAGCGTCGTATAAAAAACCTTATTTTCTTCCAGAACTTCCGCCATCATGTAGCAGATGTTATTCATGTCAGTGTATTTGTCGATGGCAGCCGGCTCTTGCCGTGCAAGCTTCAGTGCGATAACGGCCTTTTTTATTCCCAGCTTTCCGTGAAGGACTGCATGTATCGTGTCTGCGTGCATGTTCAACCCCCTGTTCTGAAGTGAATTGCCTGTAACCGGTCTTTACTTTTTTCTGTTTATGCAGTATTAAAATTTTCATGGAGAATATCGCAGCTGTTGTCGAAAGTAAAGCCTGCAGTGGATGCGGGATGTGCGTTGCCGCCTGTCCAGCCGGAGCCGTGAGCCTGCATGACCACTCCCTCCCTGCGGTTTCGGAGAGCTGCACAGGGTGCGGAATATGCGTGGAGATGTGCCCCCGGGTTCACATGCCCTACACGGCCATTGAAGCTGAAGCTGCACAAAAAAACCGGGCGCAGCATCACGACAGCCTGCTCGGGTTCTTCACCCGGATCAGTCTTGGGCGGGCCTGCAGTGATGCAATCAGAACCCGTTCGTACTGGGGCGGTGCGACAACCGCATTTTTGACCTATCTGTTTGAGAGCGGCCGGATTGATGCTGCGCTGCTCACTGACAAAACACACGACTGTTTTTATTGCTCCCATTCAAAACCGCGGATTGCACGATCCCCGGAAGATATTCTTGCCTGTGCTTTTACCAAGCCGACCATAAACCCGATTTTGTCACAGCTTCCAGTGGCAGGCACAAGCGTTGCCGTGGTCGGCACCTCCTGTCATATCGAGGCCCTGCGCAAAGCGCAGTATCTTGCCCGGCACGGGTCAATCGCGCAGGAGCGGTGCCAGGCGCTGACAGGCAATATTTCCTTTCTCATCGGGCTCAATTGCTTTTTTGCCAATACCTATGCGGGTGTCGACCAGCAGCTGCAGCGGCTCGGCCTGCAGGTAACAGACATCAAGCGGTTTTTTTACGCCAGGGGGATACCCTCGGTTGAGCTGTTTGACGGCGCTATCAGGGAAATACCCGATGGCAATATGAATTTCTCGGCCCTTAACCCGGGCTGCCTGCTGTGCTACCCGTCATATACCGCCAGGCTCTCGGATGTCACATTCGGCAAAACCATGTCAGAGGAATGGGGCTGGAATGACGTCATCTGCAGAAGCAGCACGGCCGAGAAAGTGCTGCAGGAAATGCATGCCAAGGGACTGATTGAAATGCAGGCTGCTGTAGACGGCGGGTCCGAACTGTTCCAGTCGCTGCTTGAGGCGCAGGTGTTCAGCCTGGACGCAATCGGTTACGGGGCATATCTTGAAACAGGAAGCTTCGAGCCTGATGAAACAGCAACGGCCATGCTGAACCGGCCCGGCGGCACTATCACCGGCACCAACCGGCTGCGGCTTATTCAGGCAGTGCGGAAATATTCCTTTTATGAGCCCGCGGCAGCAGCTCGAAAGGCAAAGGGTTTATTTGTGCCGGAGCTGGAATAAGAGGTGCATAATCTGCCCGGGGACACAGGCAGCTTTGCCTTGAGCAGGATTCTGGTGTTTCGTTGGAGCGGCAGATGGCTTGTTTTGCCCGGCAAATACTGTTTTATGCATTTAGGATCTATTAACTCTTGACATTGGAACTTTTTACTATTAAATATTTTATATATTGAAATTATATTAGACCAATACCAATCTTTGGTATTCCCTAATCGGCGTCGTTTGGCTGAAACAGCAAGTAGCCAGACGAGCACTACACAGAGCAGGAAAGGGGGAGTGAACATGAAAAATATTGAACTACTCTTTTTTTTAGTCGGGCTTGCCTTCGTCATGCTTCTTGTGGCTGTTTCACCCAGCCCGGCTGCCACCGGCAAGGAGCTTTTTACCCAGAAATGCTTAAACTGTCATAAAAGCGGCGGGGGGGCATCAGCTGTAGGGCCTGCAAAATATGCCTCCATGCAATGGGGACGTTTTTTCGAGAAGCAGAAACATACGGTATTAAAAGACATAAGCGGCCAGTTGTCGCAGCCTGAAATAGATGAGATAAAGGCGTTTCTTATGAAACATGCCGCCGACTCTGATCAACCCGAAGCCTAATGGAAAGGGGGAAATATATGAAACGCACAGTTGTGAACAGCAAAATGAGGCTTTTCTATTTTGTACTGCTCGGCGCGGCACTCGGGCTGCTTTCGTCACTGCAGCCTGCCTTTGCGCAAAGCGGAGGGGTTTCCCGTGAGGAATTCTTAAAGGTCGTGGGCGAGATGCAAAAGCAGAACCGGGAGCTCGCGCAGGAGATACGAGAGCTGAAAAAGGAAAAAGCAGGCCGGGAGTCGGAGCTTACGCAGCGCATACGGCAGCTTGAGCAGAAGCAGCCCGCGGGCAATGACGCATCTGTTGCCCAGATGAAGCAGCAAGTGGATGAGATGGCCACCATCGTCGAGTCCGTAGAGAAGAAGGCGCTGACCGACCGCGTGAATTTTGCAGCCGAACTCAGGACGCGGTTCGACTGGTTTGACTACAAGGATGACAGGAACGGGAAGAAGGATGAAATTCATGGAGCCCCGTCCAACCGGTTCCGGCTGAACCTGCAATCGCAGGTGACCGACAATCTCAAGCTGACAGGCCGCCTGACCATGTACAAGCGGTGGCAGGACAACAATGCCATGAATCCCATTAACGCCAACGAGGCGCGGGTGCCGGGAGATGAAGACCTGCGCGTGGAGCGCATGTATGCCGATTACTATTTCAAGCTGACTGAGAAATTCCCCATGGTCCTGACATTCGGCAGGCTGCCCCAGACCGACGCTCTGCCGAGCAACCTGCGTGAAGACACGCCGCGCAAAGGCACCTACCCCGGGCTCTCCTATGACCTGGAAGCCGACGGCATGGTTCTGGCAACCAGTCTGTCTCAGGTCACGGGGCTGCCGGACTCGACACTTCGTTTAATATATTCCCGGACTGTTGATCAGGAGGATGACTACCTGAAAACGTATCGCCAGCCCCAGTATCATATGGATGACTCCGACACATATACGATCCAGTTTGAGACCGGCCTTACCGGTTTTATGAGAAACAGCATTTTCATCGCTAACTATATTTATGTAGATAATTTTCAAGGCGCGGATCTGAGCGGCGAAACGTATAGTGGAACACCTTTCAAGGTTGTCGATTGGGCGGAAAGTACAGGAGATGTCCACAAGTTTACCTTCTTTCTTATGGCGGAGCGTTTTCTGGACTCTCCGTTTGACTGGTTTGCTGGCTACAGCTATATGATGACAAACGGTACAGGGGTTGCCCGGTACAGGGTCGGCCCCATCGATATACCCCCCCTTGGGCTCGTGTCCGACAGAAAGCGCGATACCAATTCCTACGCATTTCACGTCGGCATGCGGTATGCCCTGCCGTGGAAGGCTCTTAACGGCTCAAAATTCGGCATGGAATATAATTATGGGGCCAAATACTGGATGGGGTTCAACAATGCTTCAGAAGATCCGCTGCACAAGCTTAACGTAAACGGGCATGCGTGGGATTTCTACTACCTGCAGCCGATCAGCAAAAATTTCAACCTTCGCGTCGGGTATACTTTCCTTCACAACAACTACTTTAATCAATATATAAGCAAGGTGCAAGACATTGACGAAAAAATCACGAATACGTACCTGCTGCTGGATGCAAAGTTTTTTTGATCATAGCCCGTGACAGAACTGCCTGCATCGTGATGCGTGGAGCGAGCCTGTTGTGTAACAGGCTCGCTCTGCTATTTAGTGCCTGAACGAAAAGTTGTTTTTTTGCAGGTCACCATATCTGTGGTATAATCATACAAAAGCACAATAAACGCCTTTTTCAATTTCCTTCACCCTGGTATCTGAACGGATGAACCGCATTTCATCCGGCGAAGGTCTATCTTATGCCAGTGCGCAGGGGATACTACACTCAGGACTGTCTCCATGAATTTGCGAAAAAAAATTTTGAGCGGTTATCTGACCATTACGCTCCTGATCATCGCGATAGGCGTTATTGTTTCCTATAATTTTTCTTCCCTTGGCCAACGCGTGCAGCACCTGACCAGTGATGTGGCAGATGATGTGGCCATGGCCGACAAAATCGCCACCGATGTTCTATCGCTTCGCATAGCAGTTGAAAAGTTCATAGCCCTGAACAGGAACACTGACCTTGAAAAAGCCGAAAACCAGATCGAAAGTCTGAACGCGCTGCTGGCGGAAGCAAAAAAAACCGTCAAGATGCCGGAGCGGGCTGAGAAACTGGGTCGTATCCAGGAGAAGGTGCTGGAGTATATCGGCAAATTCAAAAAGGTCACCATTCGCATGCAGGCGCAGAAGGAAAACAAGCAAAGCCTTTATGCAACAGGCCAAAAGATCGAGGATGAGCTTTCCGCCCTGGTGGCCACTGCCATGGATGAATCCGGCAAGAGCGCCGAAGCAGCCAACCGGGCAAATGCCGGCGTTTCAGGGCTCAAGTCTTTTGTCTCTGCAAAAGCCGATATCACAAGGTTTCTCCAGGACTATGATGCGGCATATTCCAAAAAGGCGATCGAAAAACTTGATGCGGCCATCCGTGATCTGAGCCCCAGCAAGGTCTTTGAGAACGTTATAAGCAAGATCGGGGAATATAGCGATGATTTCAATGGCCTTGCGTCAATCTCGCTGAAGATGAGTGCCGAAGTGGAGAAAACCCTGTACCCGCTTGCGCCGGAGATTGTACAGCTGTCGGCCGAGGTCATGAACTCGGGCTGGCAGGAGATGCGGCAGACCTCCGTTGTCGTCGACAATACACGACAACAGATGCTGCGGGGATCCTATGCAGTATATGTCGTTGCCATCCTGCTTGCCATCGCCATAGGCCTTATTGTGGAAAGGATTATAACCGTGCCACTGTCCCGCCTGGTCGCCATTACGCGAAAGATTGCACTGGGCGATTACGATCAGTCGATTGCTGTTGCCTCGAGGGATGAAATCGGTGATCTGACTGAAAATTTCAACAACATGATCAAGGAGGTTGCTGAATCCCACGCCTCTCTGGGCCGCAGGGTGGAGGAGCTTCGGTTCAGGAATATCCTGCTTTCAACGCAGCAGGAAGCCTCTATTGACGGCATCCTCGCTGTGGATGAAAGCAGCAGGATCGTGTCTTATAACAAACAGTTTATCAGCATGTGGGGCATTCCCGCTGAGCTCGTCGAGTCAGGATCCGATGACCTTGCGCGGCAGTACATGATTGACAATATAACCGAACCTTCCCGTTTTCTTGAAAAAATTAAATACCTGTATGAACATCGCGGCGAAAACAGCCGTGATGAAATTATTCTCAGGGACGGCAGGATATTTGACTGCTACACATCTCCCATGTTCGGTGCTGATGGCGTGTATTATGGCCGGTTATGGCTTTTTCGCGACATCACCGAACACAAGCATGCAGAGCAGGAGATCCGGCAGAGCCGTGATTACCTTGAGTATCTGTTCAAAGCCTCCCCCGACGCCATTATTGTTACCGACACCGAAGGGTATATCCGCTTGGCAAACGAGTCGGTCTACGGCATATACGGGTATCATCCCGGGGAGATCATAGGGCAGCACGCGGCTATTTTGACCCCTGAAAATGAGACGGCCCAGCAAAAAGCCGTTGAGCTCCTGGCAGAACTCTTTGAAAAGGGGTTTGTCAACAGCTTCCCGACTGAACGAATAAACAAGAACGGGGAGTGGATACAGATCGAATCCAGTGCCGTGCTGCTGAAGAATCCCGACGGAACAGCTTCGGGGGTCATTTCCGCGAGCAGGAATATAACCAACAAAAAGCGGCTTGAGGAGCAGCTGCGGCAGTCGCAGAAGATGGAGGCAATCGGGACGCTTGCGGGAGGCATCGCCCACGATTTCAACAACATGCTGGCAGCCATCATCGGCTACACCGAGCTGTCCCTGGACCTCGCGGCGGGCAATAGCAAGCTGGAGAGAAACCTGGCTCAGGTTCTGCAAGCCAGCGACCGGGCCAAGAATCTTGTCAAGCAGATCCTGACGTTCAGCCGCAAAAACGAGCATGACCTGAAGCCCATCCAGACGCATCTCATAATACAAGAGGCTCTCAAGCTGCTGCGCTCTTCGATCCCTTCCACCATCGACATACGCTACAACATAACCGACCGGGACGATATCGTCATTGCCGATTCCACGCACATTCATCAGATCGTCATGAATTTGTGCACCAATGCAGCACACGCCATGCAGCAGGCCAGGGGCTTGCTGGAGATAACGCTACAGCCAGTGGACATCGATGAGCAGGGCGTCAGGGCCTATGTGGGCATCGCGCTGGGGCCGTACCTGCAACTGAGCGTCAAGGACACGGGCACGGGCATACCAGGGGATATCATCGGCCGGATATTTGAGCCCTTTTTCACCACCAAGGAGGTGGACAAGGGCACGGGCATGGGGCTTTCCGTTGTCCACGGCATCGTGAAAAGCCTGAAGGGCGACATCAAGGTCTACAGCGAGCCGGGCAGGGGTACGGTCTTTCACGTGCTTCTGCCGCGGGTTCAGGATGCGCCGCCGGACCGGCACGCCGTGGTGCAGACCACGCCGCACGGGCATGAATCGGTGCTGCTGATGGATGATGAAGCGCTGCTGCTTGATGTGGGGGTGCAGATGCTGGGCTCGCTGGGCTATAGGGTCACGGCCCTGCGCAGCCCGCTGGAGGCACTGGAGCTTTTCAAGAAAAATCCGGCAGCCTTTGATGTTGTCATCACGGACCAGACCATGCCGCAGCTCACCGGCTATGAGCTGGCGCAGCAGCTCATGCAGGTGCGTCCCGATATCCCCATCATCCTCTGCACGGGCTACAGCGACCTGGTGACGGAAGAGTCTGCGCTGAGCCTCGGGATAAAAGCCTTTCTCATTAAGCCCCTCAACCGCCTGATTCTGGCGGAAACGATCCGCAGGGTTCTGGATAAAAAAAATATGGCGTAGGCAGGGATCCGGCATTGTTGTACCGACCGTCCGTGCAGGATTTTGCATGAAAATTTAGGGTCGGGTCTACGTTTGACCGGAATGTGCCGCGTCCCGCTTGCGGGATAAGCGGGGTCAAGCGGCACATCTCAAAAAATCAATCTTATCTACCGGGATGCCCCGCCTTGCAGGCGGGGAGCATCACTTTATAATTTTGATGGAGTTGTAAAAAGTCGTCACCCCGGTGAAAACCGGGGTCCAATGACCCCAACTCTTTGCCCGTAGCCGCCACAGTGCTTTTCTCCGATATTTGGCTCACCCCGGATTTATTCCATCGCTTCTTTAATAAACGGCAGCATACTGTCAATGAAGGCCTTCACCGTAGTCTTCCAAACAGAGCACCCCTCTATTGATTTCAGCAGTGGCGGCGCTGTCATGTAATAGAGCTTTATAATCTGCCGCCCGATCCTGCTTTTGCTTAATACAGTATCACGAAAAGCGTGCAGAATTCGTATCTCATCTGACCCGTCACCATAGATGGCTGTGGCAGGGCAAGGCCCGCTGGAAGGTGTCATGGCAATATCAAGCTTAACTATCTGCCCTGCCGCTACCGTAACCGACGCAGTATACTGATCATACTTTATCGCTTTAGCGGTAAGTGTGCAGGTTCCTGCCGGGTGCAGCATGAGATAGTACCCCTCAACGGAAACAGAAGAAACCCCGGCGTCGGTCTGAATCTGAACCCCTGTCAGTGTGTCCCCTGTCAGAATGTCTGTCACTGTTCCCGTGATTGTTCCTGTTCCTGTTTGTTCGGCGAGCAGGGTTCCGGAGAAGACAGAGGATGAAAGCAGGCCGGCAATGATCAGGATGACTGCAAAGGTCATTTTTTTCATAAAGCCTCCTTATCTGTTAACACGTTTTGTACGGTAACCCGCCCAGGCAGGGCAGTGACCTGCCCGGTGAACTCACGTTGCAACTGCAACAGGCAAGACGGCAAAGGGATGTTTTATAAAGCAGAACGGCAAAAGAAAAGGGGGCAACGGTTCTATTTATAAAGCAGAACCGTTACCGTTTATATACTGCGGTGCTTCTGAACATGGCAGCAAAACATTAAACGTCGTTCCCCTGCCCGGCGCGCTG
Organism: uncultured Thermodesulfobacteriota bacterium; assembly: GCA_964400575.1. Lineage (GTDB taxonomy): Bacteria > Desulfobacterota > WTBG01 > CAIYCZ01 > CAIRTM01 > CAIWCT01. The sequence continues at coordinate 12,246 of CAYNVA010000333.1, forward strand.
TAGACCGTTATGGCGCCCCCATGGCTTTTCACAATACCATGCACCACCGATAGTCCCATGCCCGTTCCCTTACCTACTTCCTTGGTAGTAAAAAACGGCTCAAAGATACGATCAATAATGTGCGGATCAATACCGGAACCGGTATCGCTTACTGTCAGCCTTATGTATTGACCCGGGTTTATAGCATCATATGCTTTGATATCCTCCTGATCAAGCTTTAGAGGTGTTAACCGTATTTCGAGAACGCCTCCTTCTTCCTGCATTGCCTGCGCTGCATTGGTGCAGAGATTCATAATGACCTGATGTATCTGGGTCGGGTCAGCAATCACCATGTCATTGCTCTCTGTTATAATCTGGTTGAACTCAATGGTTGTTGGTATTGACGAACGCAGCAGTTTCAAGGCCTCCTTAATAATGTGATGCAGCTGGACAGGCTTTCTTTCCAACTCATTTTTCCGGCTGAATGACAGAATCTGTTGTACAAGGTTTTTTGCCCGGTCTGCTGCTTTTAATACCCCGTCAAGATATTTAGCGGGTTCACTGTCCGGAGGTACCTTGATGTGGGCCAGTTCAGTATACCCTATGATTGCAGCCAGAATATTGTTGAAATCATGGGCAATGCCTCCCGCAAGAGTTCCGATGGCCTGCATCTTTTGACTCTGGCGATTCTGCTCTTCCAGCTTTTTGCGCTCGGTAATATCACGCAGCACGGCAACCCCTGTGCTGTAATTCCCCTGCTCATCCCTGATCATCGATACAATACATTCTACAGCAACATTTCCCCTGTCTTTTGTTTTGTGTACTGTTTCATAGGTTGCGTAGCCTTGTTCAAACAGCAATCCCGTTGCCTTAATGACTCTATCCCGGATATCTCTGTCATCAACGACCAAAAATGATGCATGCTTGCCTGCAAGATCCTGTCTGCTGAAACCGAACATCTGTTCAACGGATTGATTCACCCGTATAATCATGCCCTGCTGATCACAGATAACGATGCCGTCACGGCTGCTTTCGATAACAGCTTCAAGGAAATCGCTCGATTCCCTGAGCGTCTTTTCCGCTTGCTTGCGCTCCGTGATGTCTCGTATAGAGGCTGCAGCGCCGATCAGATTCCCTTCCGTATCCCGCAGGGTTATTATGTTTGTTTCTGCTGAGAAAAGACTTCCGTCATTTCTTATATATTCCGTGTCATAATTTTCAATAAAGTCATCTTTGAGCAGCTGCTCGAGCAGTGAGGGCCGGTTGTTGAAATCAGCGCTATAGGGAGCAGTTGAAAACTCTGCTATGTGCTTTCTCAGCATTTCATGCTCTGCGTACCCGAAAAGTTTGAGAGCGCGGTCGTTAACCTTCACCAAATATCCTTCTGCATCAGTCACAATGAGCCCGTCGCCTGATGTCTTGAAAATATTCTCCATAAATTCTTTTGCTTGCAGTGCTTCATTTTCAGCCTTTTTGCGCTCGGTGATATTGCGCAAGATGACGCTGAAAAAGGATTCGTTTCCATGCCGTGAAATTGCAAATGATCCTTCAGCAGGGAACTCTGTTCCGTCTTTTCTTTTGCAGTTAAAACCCAAGATTCTCCCGCTTAAAGGAACTTCATCAGCAGCAGAGTATTTTTGAAAGTACTGTTGGTCTGATTCATGGAAACGATCAGCGAGTATGAAGAGGCGTGGCTGACCGAGCGCCTCGGCAGCGGTATAGCCGAACATTTTTTCGGCTCCGGCGCTCCAGTATATGATTTCGCCCTTATCATTTGCCAGAATGATGGCATCAGGGGATGATTCTGAGATTATACGGAAACGCTCCTTCAGGAATTCTTGTTTTCGTTCAGACA
>CAYNVA010000334.1:0-13879 GCA_964400575.1 uncultured Thermodesulfobacteriota bacterium
GAAAGGAGGGCTTCGCCGCTGCGCTTGATGGTATGGGCAAACTCCCGCTGCTCAACATCAAGGGCGGTATCAAGCAGCATTTCGGTAAAGCCGATGACCCCGTTCATGGGGGTGCGGATTTCATGGCTCATGTTGGCAAGAAACGCGCTTTTTGACCGGTTGGCCGCCTCGGCTAATTCCTTGGATGCTATCAGGGCAAGCTCGGCCTTCCGCTGTTCGGTTATATCGCGAATAATGCCCAGCGATGCCGTTAGATCACCCGCATCGTTACGCACATGAACAAGATTTATACTGACGGGAATGAGCTTGCAGTCATTATTGATAAAATAGGTCTTCCAGTTATATAATTTATTTTTTTCAAAAAGCTCTTCGATGGCCGCCATTGCTTCTGCATAATAGTCCGCTCCGATTACAATCTGCTCACCGGTCGTTGCTTCATAGGTGCCTTCCCCCGGTTTGAAGTGTGTCATCAGATTGCCAATGACTTCGCTTGCGGTATAGCCGAGAAAATCAAGAAAAGATTGATTCGCTTTAACAAGAGTCCCCTCGGTGTCGCAAACAACAATCGGGTCAAGTGAGGAGTCGATCAGTTGCTCAAGCTGGTCTTTCGTTTTTTGCAGGTCCTGTGTTTTAGCCGCAAGCTCTCTTTCTGCAATAGTTCTTTTGGTTATATCACGAGCTATCACAAGCGAGCCCCTGCGCTCGCCCTCTATATCTTGTAAAACAGACATTGTTATATCAACCGGGACAAGGACTTTATTCTTCATCACAAAATGCGCTTCCCAATTGACATACAATTTCTCAAATACATCTCCGCAAGACTTGGCATTATTGTTTACATATTCCTCGTCAATAGTAATCTCCTCACCGGTTGTCGAGGCATACGTGCCTTCTGTGCAGGCAGTAAATTCGACAATATGTTTTCCTTTCACTTCTTCCTGCGTATAATTAAGCATCTGTAGAAAAGCCTTGTTTACTGTCATGAGGTTTCCGCTGATATCACATATGGCAATGGCATCCGGTGAGTGGTTCAGGACATTCTCAAAATTCTGCTGGGCCTCCCACATTTTTTCGGCAAGGCTGCCGCCTCCTGCAGCGATCCCTGTCTGCTCAACAATCTGCTCGATCATGCCAAGAGCTTCCGTAACTGTACCCTCAGCGTCTTTTATCAGAACAGAGCGGAACCGCACGGGGATCTCACGGCCCTGCTTGTCAAAAAGAACCATTTCCATTCTTGTTTTTTCTGAGCAGTAGAAGCGGTGCAGGGGATTATGGGAGGTGAACTGTTTTTTTTCCAGGTCTGTATAGGCCAGATCATAAAAAGGCTTTCCCAGTATCTCATCCTCTTCATAGCCGAAAATTTTTGTGAAGGCGGGGTTGATCTTGAGGATAATGCTGTTAGGGTCAACAAGAATAATACCTTCACTAATACAAGAAAAGATGCTGTCATAAAACAGCGCTTTTTTATGTTCATCCGAACTTGTCATAAACATGCAATCCCTTCATGGTGTCATGGTGAACTTATATAAGATAATATACTTGAACCATAAATATTAGCATATTTTTTTATGGGGTTTTTGTCAAGATAAGAGTAATGGGTTGCCCCCATTGGGCCGTAACGATCAAGCTCAACTGCAGTTATGAATCGTAGCGGAAGAGCGGTCGGGTGGAGGGTTAGACGTTTTCCATGAAGAACACGAGCACTTTTTCTGAAATAGCTTTACCTCGATGTTTATGCAGGGGGCCATCCGGGATAAAAATGCCATCACCGGAATTGCACACTACTGTTTCGTTTTCAAATTCGATTTCCATTTGGCCGGCAATAACATAGCCGTAATGGCCCTTTTCACACCAATGAGGCGGCATCTCCTGAGAGTACTCCACCAGGCGAATACGCACATTATTCTGATCAATATTTTTATGTCGTACGCCCGCTACCGGATACTCCCATTCGAGTTTATCGAAGTCGGCTTTATATTGAATTGTCATCTGAACCCCATTTTTTTATCTAACGCCCGGCATGAGGCGGCTCCGTCATCATTTTGCTTTCAAGATCAACCCGAGTGCGAGCATGAAGATCCAGCATGCAGACCCCAGGCAGAAGCCAACGAAGAACCTCCCTATGGACCTCTTGGCTCCATCAGGCACATCTGTAGTCCTGACGACGACCGTCTTTGCCCACACGTCACCGTATCTCTGTTTGAGGGCCGACTTCTGCATGGAATTGTACCCGACAAGTCCAAAGAAAAGGGCGTCCAAATAGTAGGCTAGACTTCGCAGGAGTGCCCGCGGCATGTTGCAGGGCAGCCCGTCGGCGGTTACCACGCGAAGCTTGCACAGCAGTTTGCCCAGAGATGCCCCGTGAACCCCCTCTGTCACGGAATGATAGAGGAAGCCCCCAAGCAGGCTCAGTCCGAACCCCCCGGCACTCAGACCCTGAGCGCGGTGTACAGCACCAGGGGCGACCACCCCTGCGACTTGCAGAATGCCCAGAACGATGCCTGCAACGATGCCGGTGATGAGCCCAAGAACAAAGCCCAGAACCACATCAATCAGTCGTGCAAGGAATCTGATCCAGAAGCCAGCGCCCGAAGTAATTCCTGCCTGTGGCAGTAGTGGTTGTTGTTCCATCTATCTTCTCCTCTGACCGAAGGTCAGCCATCAGCGATCCGCTGCATGGCCAGATTATCTCATAAATTCCTCTTCATATCCAACATCGCGTTTTGGCAGCAGACTGCCGGGGCTGATTACCATAAAATGGTCCCCGGAAGGATCAAAGCTGCATTTTTGGGTTCTGTCTTTCTTGAATCCGAATCTCGCATAATAGTTCAGGTCTCCTAGGACATAGACCGGAAGGCTGTTTCCTAGTGTCTTTAACGATTCCGATATGATCTTGCCGCCTAACCCCTGTCCCTGCTTTTCCGGTAACACTGCAACGGGTGCAAGATGGTAGCCTGTCGTCCTCTCCAGGCTATATGCAGTAGTGTAACAGATATATGCGAGCACGTGGCCGTGCTCTTCAATGCAGAAGTCAAAGGATATCTTGCGGTTGTCGCGCAGGTTCCTGACGAGGATTGACTCATACCCGCTCGGCGCAAAGGCTCTATCGAGCAATCGAAATATTTGGTGATAATCGTCAAATGCCGGTTTTCTCATCATCGTTCTATGGATAACTTCAGCGCGTAGGGTTGGCTCCCGCCCTTGTCAGCGGTAGTATCCGCTACCGACAACCCATCCGAATGGTTTAAACAAAAGCACATAGGATCTTTTGTGTTGAATTGTTGTCTGCCCCTTCTTCGAGAACAGGTAGTTGACATACCCGCCACCTGCCTTAGCTTTTTCCAAAAATTCCTTTACATAGAACGTGCCCTTTTGGTCCTTGTCTTCAAGCCGATTGCGTCCCTCAACATCTTTTCGACCGTAGAGAACCACATTGACGCCGTCCGTTGTATCGGCCCAGAAATATCCATCGGTTCCGTACCTGAGTTCCCGCAGGAGGTCGGCCCCAAGCTCTTTTGCCTTCTCAAGGGTCATTGCCCCCTTCTGATGCTTTATAAAGATTGCCTGAAGCATGCTGACCGCGGTTTCCACTTCACTCTTAACGAGCAGGTCCTGAGCCGACACATTCTCCTGTCTTTCAGGCTGCGCTCCAGCAGGCAGACACAGAAACGCCATACTCAAAACAACCATAAACGATGTCATCAATATCCGTTTCATACTTCGCCCTCCTTTATTGTTGTTGTTCAATGCCTAACGAACAAGTTTACCTGCCGCAATGAGTGCAGTTTGTAGGGTGCGCTGCGCACACCATTTTAATGGCCTTCTGGCGCAAATATACAAAATCGAATTTCCAGTAAAGCCTTTCAGGGCTTGGTAGTTACAATCATTCCCATTGCAGCCACCTTTCATCGGTGCGCGGTGCGCACCCTACCAACTTGGTAGTTGCAAGCATTTCCACTTCCACCACCTGTCATCGGTGCGCTGTGCGCACCCTACCAACTAATGATTCAAAAAGGGTTAGTCCGTAGGATGGGTGCAGTCCGCCACGGCAGACGGAACCCATCGTTTTTATTGGTTGGTTTCACCCACCCTACCTGCTGAAGTGATTTGTTGGGCTATTAGAGCCATCAAGGATTGGCCCTGCTGCCCGTTTCAATAACCGCCTTCAAGCTGGGCAGAAAAAGTCATCCATTCTATCTTCGGACATCCGTTTTTTCCCTGTTGAAGGCCATATTTTTCGATAGTCAGTATTCCCCAACCAAATCGCTGAACAGCTTTTATGTCCTCCGCAGTCACCGATCGGTGTGCATGAGCTCCATCAATAGATCCCCCCACATCAGGTGAGAAGATGAAATTTCTCGGATCTTTCGGACCCGCTTCTGCTGCATAAGGGCGCGAGGTACACTCAGAAGGCTTGGAGGATAGGTGCCACCCTTCGATTTCCCTCGGATTCGGGGATCCGTGGAGAGGTGGTGTCAGCCGCGACAGGTTTTCGTCGCGTCCCGCTTCCCTGATAATTATTTCCCATCCCGAGGGTGTTGGCTCCAGAAAAAACTTAAAACGCATACCGAAGGGTCTGGAAAAGAACTGGCCTGATTTAAGGTGCCCTGTAAATTGCTCGCTGAAATGCGGGTAGAGAAGCCTCTGCTTTAATTCCTGCAAAGGCATTCGTTTTACCTGTTTTTCTGTTCCGTCTATACTGCCTACGACCTCACCGTTTTTAACATGAAGCCAGTATTCTCCACAATGCGATAGGGCTAAGCCTGAGCCTGGCTTTGAGCCCGGTCCATTCAATGCTAATATCCATTCGCTGTCAGGCGGGAACCCGGCCAGAGTGGGCCTGCAATACGCCCCATCTCCCATCTGAACAACCAACCCAGAATCGAGGAGACCACCTGCAAGGGTTTCAAGCACCAGAACATCCATGGTTGGCGTCTGGCCAGAATGATGGCGAAGAACTTTACCCCGAACCACAAGAAGGGCGTCTTTCGCCACTGTAAGGAAAGGCCCTCTCCATTTGCAGGAACAAGCGTCGGTCTTAGATGAAGTCACAAAAAAAACCAGCCCTAAAATCAGGCACATCGCAGTTGTTTTTTTCATTTCAGGGACGACCCTGTCCTTCCAGATAAACATTGCTTGCCCCTCCATATCGCTGGCGATACAGTCCGTAGGATGGGTGCAGCGGATTGGAACCCATCATTTTTATTGGTGGGTTTCACCCACCCTACCTGCTGAACGCTAAAGGTCACTGGCGTGGTGGAGCGCAGCGGAATCACGTCCAGTGAAGCGCCCTTGTTAGGCGTTCCTGTGTTTTAGATTCATCCTTATAAATTCGGAGTGTTGGCACCCGCCCTACGAACTGTCCTAATTATTCCAATAATTCCAGTGGGTAGATTTGAGAACCACCTTATTTGTTTTTTGGAAATCCGATTATTTCCTTTATGACGCATTCTTTAGGGTTTGGATCAGCCTGAAGCACAACAGCAGTATCAGCTCCGCCTCCTGCCCAACCGGTGCCCGCAACAGCAAGCACCAATGCCCCTGATGGTACAAGGGAATTTTGGGCAGCCACAGCTGTGATACCCACACAGACCCTGAACCCCATACTTATGATATTTAACATCGAAAGGTCTGCACCGGCCTCAATATCAAGAGGATGCAGGTGTTTGGGAACAAGAAAAGAAAGTTTTTCCCTTCCCGACGGATGAGCGTCTGGCTTTCCCAGTTTTTCCCCCAAGCCAAGAAAATCCGGTACATAATAAACGCTTATTCCCATCTGCTCAAATTCTCTGGCCGTTTCCTCCGTAAGAGAAATTGGAAAATCCTTAACATTCTTATTAATATAATTTTCTTTTATTTCACGTGAATTTTTATACTTTTCATACAAACATGAAACAGGCATGGTCGAAAAGGCTCTATTTGTTACTGCGATGATACGAGCAGGATAACCACTAAAAATTTCAATTGCCTTTCTGACAGTATTCCCGGTGCTGGTAGCAATGATGACATGAGCGATTTTTAAAGTTTTAATTCGTTTAAAAACAGCTTCCAGTACTTTTTTTGTATTTTCTAAATGAGGTTCCTCAAAATAAATTATCTCTGTTTTTTCCATAAAAATAAAATCCTTTTATTTTGGACAATGTTTTTATAACCCTACCGATAATAGGCCATTATTGATAAGAATGTTCGTTTCATCGTTTCAATATTCTCATCTAACGATTGAGCTGAGACGCGCGCAAACGCGCCAGCGTTTGCCGCGTCGATTCTCAAGCGATTTGTTCGGTTATTTTTTTCTTCATCTTCCCAAGTCTGGACCCAAGAAATGCTCCAAGCAGAGAGGGGGAGTTTACAACGCCGTAAAGAAGGAACTCCAGCGGCCAGAGATTGTGTGAAGTTGAAAATACGTTCATCTCAAAAATTGCAAGAATGGGTGGCGCTGCTATCGTCGCGCATCCAAGGAGTAACCATCTTGAGGGGTGAGCAAGCCCGAGAAGAAAGCCAAGACCCAAAAAGCAACCCAAGGCAGGTAGAAACGCAAGGTTCTCCCATGCAGTTGCGAAGATAGGGAATAATGTCTCTGTGTCGTATACCGTCTTAATTCCACCGGGTATCAGATACGGTGGAAGAATAATGCAGAGCATCCCGCCCACCGCAGCTGCCAGACACCATACCAAAGTGTTCATTATGGATTTCATTTTATTAACCGAACGCTCAAGGTCACTGGCGTGGTGGAGCGCAGCGGAACCACGTCCAGTGAAGTGCAAAGTTAGTGGTTTTTTAATAACAAAATATGATTATTGATACTTTTCAACAAGTTCATCTTTTAGATCAACCAGTGCACGGACACCTTCAGGCCATTGATCTCTGCAGGCAACACCTTCAATATCAAACGAGTGAGAGTTGCCAGCCTCATCAATCGTTATTGTCATACCACGCCAGCCATCGCAAGGCATCTGCCCTTCAGCAAGTATGATATCGTTCATTTCTAATAGGTTGTAGCCATCTATAAGGTTCCGCACAGAATTATAATCAGATGGATCTATTTGTCTTACCCATAGTGCGGTAATAATTTCAAACTGTGAGCTTACATATTTGATTGAATGTGATGTAATTTTAACTTTTGTAGAAATTGGGATAGGAACGACTGCCCCTTTATCAACAATAGTCACTTGTGTTTCAGCAACATTTTTACAGCCGAAAAAAATACATGATCCAAACAGTAATGCTATGCATAAATATTTCAATCTCATGCCTGCTCCCTTACAAGATTATTTGCAAATTGATTGTTCTCTTGCCACTAACGCTGCGCATCACCTGCCGCCATGAAGCGCAGCGGAATGGCGGTCAGAGTGAATGCTGTTGTTATCTTCCTATTTTCGTTTGCTTTTATTCATATGATACCGATAATAACCTAAAGCAATTATAAAGAACAGAACGATGTATAGAGTAGGGTCTTTGTACCACCAGTTTTCAATTGGTTCAATTCCTGGAGGTAGTTGCATTTTTTCTTTATGTTCGTTTCCGGTTAGCCCTCTAAGTAATGCTACAGTGCCAAGTAAAAAAGAAAGAGCGAAATAGAAAAAAGCCATTTTTCTTCCACGGGGGCTTGAAAAGTTTTCACAAACCCACATTAGTGCCCGAAAGAAAAATGTTTTGTGAGAAAAATAATAGCTGAGCAGAAAAAGGACACCCCATAATTGTAGATATATGCCAGTCAAGATGCTTGATGGACCATTTTTTATTGGGCCAAGTTCGAAGCCGAAAAAGAGGGGTGAGCACCCTAAAATAATTAGGATTAAAATAATTGAAATGCCAAGTGCCAATCCTTTTTCGTTTGGAATATCTTTATTCATATTCTCAATAAGATAACTAGTTAATATACGAATGGGTTTATTTTTGGTTTTTTGAATCAGCACATGGATAAAAAATATTTTGTTTAAATACTATTGTCAAAGATTTTATATGCCCGAATTCGTTTTTGCTGCGTAATACTATGTTATACGAAGTTCGTATATCATGGCTTTTATGGCCGAGGGGCGTGTATGCGGGGGGAGTCCGGGCAGGCAAAGAAGTGGTAATCAGGTACAAGCGATTGGATGCATGCAGCAGATTGATCCGCTGCTGCGAAGCGCCCCCAGAAACAATACACAAAGCCGCTCTTAAAAGCCCAGGTCCGCCAGGAGTTTATCCACCGCATTCTGATCAAGGCGGTCACCCCATTCAGCTCCTTCTGCGGTAGCCTCGGTGATCATGGTCTTTATCCTGTCGACTTCGCGGCTGGCGATCGCATCTGTTTCCTTCGGAGTACCGCCCCGTGACTCCTGCCTTTTCCTAAGCTTGACCCCGTAGGAAACAAGAATGCTGAGCAGCTGCACCTGCACATTGGAAAGCATGGCGAGAATCCGCATAATGCGCTGCCCCGACAGATCCTGAAATGAAAGGGATTCCAGAATGCGGTTGAGATTGGCAATGATATGGTGAATGACATTGTCTGTGGAGGTCAGGGCCTTGACCAGTTTGTCGTGATCTTCGCGGCGGATTATTGAATAATCCTCTCCGGCTCCGTAGTAGACATCCTTGACAGCTTCAAACTCATGGCCGAGCGTTTCCAGATGTTTATCAATAAAATCGAGCGCATCGGTTATGCCTTTGTGAGCAGCGCCAGTGGACTGCTGCTGCAGATCGGCTGCAACAACCTTAAGAATATTTTTCAGCTGCTCTTCCCGCCTCATGATGCCGGCCATGGTTTCACGAACGGATTGGGGCGTTCCGTTTTTCGGCACAGGGTCCGGCAGCTCATTTGTGTTGACAAAGCTGAGGCCCGTAATTTCTTCGAGATTTTTGCGTATCGTATCGCAGCTTTCCTGGATGCCGTCGGATATGTCCATGATGGTCATAGTGGCTTTTTCCGTCATGGTAACGATATCCTGCAGCTGGCTCTTGGCGGTTTCAAGATCGATCCCGGCCTTCTTCAGGTCGATAGTTTTGAGAGCCTCTCCATTAACGGGGGTCTTTATGGATATGGAAAGCTGCCGGGCAAGCTTGCCGATCTCCTGCAGCATTTCTTCAGAAATGTCACGGTAGAAATTGTCTTCAACGATAATCGGCTGCGTGTCGGCCTTGCCTGTCGCAGCAGCCCTGTAATCGCTTTCCACTATGTCATGAACACCCTTGGCCTGCATGCCACCGGATGTAAGCCTGATTTCATAAATGGCCGCACTTGTCGTAATGCGATACACACCTGACGTGAGTTCCAGACGGTGAACCGGAAGTTGAGTTTTATCTGTCATACTACTCCCCCGCTTTCTGTTAAATGTGGCTGTTTCAGGAAATGCATACCACTGCTGATGCACGCACAGTTTGCGAACTTTCATGCATGGCCGCTCTCAATCGACCCATGCGGGCTCGTGAGCACCTGCCGCGCAACCGCCCCCGGTATGTGCCGCAACACATAGCAACTTTCAGCCCGGCTGTCAAACTGGTTTCATCTCCGGACGGAAGCAATCTGTATGTCCATACCCTGCCGGGCGCCAAAAACATCCAGTTCGGCTGATCGTTCACTAACAATTCTGCGGCAATCTTCAACCATGGCATCAATGGCCGTATCGGTGCGGTCCTGATTGTGATGAAAAAGCCCGAACCGCTTGACACCTGCATCAAGGGCAAGCTGCAGGGCATCGGTGTAGACCGTATGCCCCCAGGTTTTCTTGAGAGGATACTCGTTGGGCATATATTCGGCATCGTGAATAAGCACATCGGCGCCCCGCGCAAAAGCCACATAATCGGCATAGTCACGCCCGCCCGGATGCCGGTACAGAAGCTCATTGTCGGTAAGAAATACAAACGAGGCTCCGGCTTCGGTAAACCTGAACCCCAAACCCTGATTCGGATGACTCAGGTTTATGGTACAGACATTCAGCGGCCCGATATCAAAGCAGTCCGAGCAGATATCGTGATAGAAAACTTCCGCCTTGAGATCCTCGATCTGTATCGGAAAACTCGGCGGCGACATGGAAGGAGCAAGCACGTCTTTCAGGGAATTCCTTTCAAAGGGGCATCCGTACACATTGACCCTGGTTATGGGACTGTGCAATGGTTTAAAAAACGGAAACCCGATGATATGGTCCCAGTGGCCGTGGGTGAGCAGCAGCGTATACTCATGACGGCCCTGCTCAACCAGGCTGTTGCCGAGAGCGCGTATGCCCGACCCGGCATCCACTATAACCATATCGTCATCAGCGGAGCGAATCTCAATGCATGGTGTATCGCCGCCGTATTTGACATACTCCGGCCCCGATACGGGAATTGACCCCCGTGCTCCCCAACATCGAATAAGCACTGCACTGCCTCCTGTACTATCCCCCTGCACGGCCCGGGCGGATACAACATTGAACACCCATTAACGATATTTATTTATCATCTTACGGATTACAAAGCAACCATGGTGTCAGCATAAAAATTCAGGCAAAAAGGCCCGCTCGCTCATAGTTCAGCTGCGTGCGCAAAACCTCATAATACGCGTGAAGCTGCACGAACAATGCATGCTCCCCTCCTGTATCGGGATGCAGAACTCTTGCCCTTTCTGTGTAGCGCCTGCGCAGCAGGACCGGCCCGCCTTCAAAGCATTCCGGCAATGATGCATACCTGAAAAAATGAAGCGCTTCCTCGAGGATGCCATCCTGCTGATGCGGCGGGTGAGATGACCGCTTGAACTGTGTCCAGAATCGGCCGACAAGCTCTTCAAGCTGCCGCTCATCATAGAGGTGAATATTTTCCCAAAAAGCATAAAAACGAAACATATCCGCCTGCGTAGAAGCCGTAGGAGCGCCATCACACCACCAGGCCTCTGATTGGTGAGCAGGGCAAAAAAGCCCGTCTGCCTGAGCCGTGCAGGAGCTGAGGCCGTAATAGTCAAAAGCGCGGCAACTGCCGATTTCCCGGTAGAGCAGATGGACACCAAGCGAGGAAAAACCGAGCACGGGTATGGGAGACTGCTGTTTGAGAGGATTAAACGGTAAAGGACAGAGCACTTCAAAACAGTCGTGGAATGGTGTTTCATATTGGGATTTAAAATGCTTACAAAGAAACGCATCCAGGCAGCTGCGAGAATCACTGATGGCGGCCGGGCAGGCCCTTTCATGTGCGGCAAGAGCAAGAAATGTTACTGCATGGCGAAGCATGAACGTCATGCTGTAGATGCCGATATACCCGGCCTCTTTCCAGAAGCCGTACAGCTCCTGCGGAAGCAGGCGCCGCAGCATATCGTGGTCATTAACCGCAGCTGGGCCGGATGATCGCACATCCGGTCGATTTTCATCCGCTGGAACTTCCGGGGCTTGAGCATCCAGTGCATCCCGCAGTGCTGCAGCGATCGCCAGAGGATCAAAAAAAACGCCCAGTGCTGCAAGCTCTTCATGCATACGGGGAAACCTGCGGGATAAAAGTTTGTATGAGCCAGGTGTAAAACCTGTCTCTACTTAATTTTTGCAAATTCGTCACCGCGGACGGCTGATCCCTGCGGGATTACAGCCTGTTTAAAGCATCCTGTATATGCTGAAAATATATTTCAGCGATACCCTGATGAAGGCCAAGACCGCTGCGCGGGGCTTCTATCTCATATCCTTCAAGCTGCGAAGCCCAGGAATCACCAACCCCCAGAACATCATGTGTAATATGATCGCCTGCCACAAACATGAAGGGCACAAACCGCACGCGCCGGAGCGGGCTTTTCTGCAGGCGCTTGAGGGTTTCATCCCACGACGGCTCGCCTTCAACCATGCACAAATGCACGTTTTCGGGATACCTCTTTCGCAGGTGTCGGGCAAACTCGCTGTAGAGCGCACGCGCTTCATGGTGCGGCGTGCCATGTCCGGCCAGCACGGTGATGGTCGAAGCCGGGTCTGCAATATTTGCGGCAAGCGTGTCGAGCACCTGTATGCAGTCGGCGCTGCAGCTCAGGAGCGGCTGGCCCACTGCTGTCGGAAAAGAAGCATGCGCAGCCGCTGCGACAAGTTTTTCAAACTCCCTGCCCGGCACGATGTGCAGCGACTGAATGACAGCACGCCGATACCACCGGTCAGGAAGATCCTGCAGCAGCTCTTCAGGGCTGCGCCATATAATGCCTTGATGCGCCATTTTTGCCCGAAGAGTGCGCGAGGTGTATGCCCAGAGAATATCATGCTGCGGGAAGCGCTCATGGGCCTGAGCTTCAAAAAATGCATACGTGGTTCGCGCCTCTGTTGAGGTTCCGAAGGCGGTAAGGATAATTGCGGTGTCAGTCATGCTCTTCTGTCACCCATGCGGATCTCTGCCCTGTCTCTCATATTAACGCATGCCAAATATTCTTATATTGGGGCGGGCTTTATGCCCGCCCGCGGGAGGGGATAAACCCCTCCCCTACATTTTCCGGAAACTGTTTTTTCATTAAAAAATACAACCCATCTTCTTCAAAATAATTTTTACATCGACGTTCCGCTCTACCGTGTCGGCAAGCAGATCATAGTTGTGCTCTTTAAAAGCCTGATAGGAAAACGATGACAGCGCAACACCATCTTCGCTTCCGCTATTCCAGGCAATCAAAGCATCCCGCATCTGGTCGCTGTCAAAAAGCCCGTGCACATAGCTGCCCCAGACCCTGCCATCAGGACCGGCGGCAAGAAACTCCTGAATGTTGCAGTCGCCGCCCTTTTCCAATAACGACCGCCCCATGTGAATCTCATAGCCGGTAAGGGCCGCAGGCTTTCTTAAACCCGGCAGGGTCACAGCCGCATTCACCTGCCGGGTGATTTTGGTGGGTTCAAAGATGGTAGTTATGGGCAGCAATCCCAGCCCTGCAACTTCTCTTAATTCTTTGGATTCCACTCCGTGCGGATCACTGATCGAGATACCCAGCATCTGATAGCCGCCGCATACGCCGACCACCCTGCCCCCGGCCAGCTCGTAACGATGCACTGCATCGGAAAGTCCGCTTTGACGCAGGAACTGCATGTCATAGAGCACATTCTTGCTGCCGGGAATTATGACGACATCATGCCCGCCAAGGCTCTTTGCTGACAGTACATATTCAATTGAAAACCGGGGGTCGAGTTCAAGCGGGTCAAAGTCGGTGTAGTTTGCCATGTGCGGAAGGCGAATGATGCCGACCGATACACCAGCCGTTTGCTTAACCTGCTGGAACATTTTCCTTTCCAGCGCAACCGAATCCTCGCCCGGCAGATAGAGATCGCGAAGCATGGGCACCACACCCAGCACGGGAAAGCCGGTCTTCTGCTTTATAAAATCCAAGCCGTCGCGCAGGAGGCTCCCGTCGCCTCGAAATTTATTTATGATAAAGCCTGCCAGTCGCTGCCGCTCGCGTGGCTCCAGCAGCTCCACCGTGCCCACGATGGAGGCAAACACTCCGCCCCTGTCAATGTCAGCCACCAGCACAACAGATGCATCAGCATACCCGGCCATGGCCATGTTGACGATATCATTCTGCTTGAGATTGACCTCAACCGGACTGCCCGCGCCTTCAAGCACGATCACGTCATACTGCGCTGCCAGCCGGTCATAGCTCTGGGTCACGGCAGGCCACAGCCGCTTTTTGTTTTCATAGTAGGCTGCTGCATCCATGTTGCCACGGGCAAAACCCTGCACAATCACCTGGCTGCCCATCTCTGAAGTCGGCTTCAAAAGAATAGGATTCATGTCCGCATGGGGCGCAATACCTGCGGCCTCGGCCTGCACGATCTGCGCGCGGCCCATTTCATGGCCCTCAGGAGTAACTCCCGAATTGAGCGCCATATTCTGAGACTTGAACGGCGCCACGCGCACGCCCCGCCGTGTCAAAATGCGGCAGAACGCAGCAGCAAGCACGCTCTTGCCGCTTTCAGAGGAT
>CAYNVA010000335.1:0-2060 GCA_964400575.1 uncultured Thermodesulfobacteriota bacterium
AAAAGCTATGATTCAACTTGTTCCTGAAAAATGTATCGGCTGCAAACTGTGCGTGAAGGCATGCCTGTTCGGCGGCATTGCCGTTGACGGCAAAGTGCCACGGCTTACTGATTCATGCACGGGCTGCGGCGCCTGCGTCGATGTGTGCCGCGTGGAGGCCATCATCTCAAGCGGTGAAAAAACCGGCCCGGTGTGCGATCTTGCCGTTTACAAAGGGATATGGGTTTTTGCCGAGCAGCATGCAGGCAGGCTGCACACTGTTACGCTTGAGCTTCTCGGCAAGGCCCGCGAGCTTGCCGATGCCCGGAGTGCTGAGGTGACAGCCATTCTTTTGGGCAGCGGTGTTGCGGCACTGGATGGTGAGCTTATCCGGCATGGCGCCGACCGCGTGCTGGTAGCCGATGCACCCTTTCTTGCCGACTATTGCACAGCGCCCTATGAGCGTATCATTGCGCAGCTCATCCGAGAGCACAAGCCCGAGGTCATCCTCATCGGCGCAACAACCACAGGACGCGACCTTGCCCCCCGGCTTGCCAACCGCCTGCGAACGGGCCTTACCGCTGACTGCACAGGCCTTGCAATAGGCCCGGACGCCGGGCTTTTGCAGACACGGCCGGCATTTGGCGGCAATATCATGGCAACCATTGCAACGCCGAACCACCGGCCGCAAATGGCAACCGTGCGGCCCGGGGTGATGCAGGCAAAATCTTTTGACAGCAGAAAAGGCAAAACCGTTGCCGTTGCGGTTAATGAAGAGCCCGGCGATGGCCTCGTGCAAATTTTAAAGACCCTTGCGCGCGAGAAAAGCGCCGTGTCCCTTGAAAAGGCAGAAGTGATTGTTTCGGGCGGCCGCGGCATGGGCGACCCGAAGAATTTCAAAATGCTTGAAGAGCTTGCAGGGCTTCTCTCCGGCGAGGTGGGAGCATCGCGCGCCGTCGTGGACCTCGGCTGGATGCCGCACGACCACCAGGTGGGCCAGACCGGCAAAACCGTCAAGCCCCGCATCTACATTGCCTGCGGCATATCGGGCGCGGTGCAGCATCTTGCCGGCATGCAGGCATCCGACATCATCATCGCCATCAACCGCGATCCCGGCGCGCCCATTTTCCAGGCCGCAACCTTCGGCCTGGTGGGAAATGCCTTAAAAATAATTCCGGAACTTATCAGCCAACTAACTGTTACTATTTAAAAAAGGAGGCACCATGAAAAAATATTTTTCAGTTCTTTGTCTGCTGCTTGCGCTCAGCTCATTTCTGATTGCCGCGTCGCCCGGCTACTGCTACCGCGAAAAACCAGAAGACCTCATTTCGGACAACAGCTGCACTGCTGGCGTCAAAAAAATTCTGGTCACCTATGACACAAAGCACGGCGCCACCTCCCTCATCTCCGGTAAGATATTCCAGACGCTCTGCGCGGAAGGCTTCTCCGTTGACCTTATCTTTGTGGAAAATCTCGATGCCGATACCATCGGCGGCTACGACGGCATCGTCATCGGCAGCCCCATCTACATTGCCAAGTGGCTGCCGGGCATCAAGAATCTGCTGAAGAAGCACCATGCCGAAATCGCCAAGGTGCCGAGCGCATTTTTCATCACCTGCACCTATTTAAAGGATGAAAACGATACGCCCGAGCGGCGCAGCGGGGCCTATGATATATATATAAAAAAGGTTCTTGAAGACTACCCCGACATTCAGCCCGTTTCCACAGGTGTGCTGTCTGGAGAGTTTCAGTATGCCGAGCTTTATCCGATAGAAATTTTCCTCATGAAGCTTTCAAAATTTGAGGAGGGCGATTTTCGCAATGAAGAAAAAATCGAGGCCTGGGCAAAAGAGGTTGCGCAGCAGTTTAAATAAGAGGACTTTTGCAGTCACGGCCCGGCAGATACTGCCGGGCCTTTTTTATTGCAAAAATACTGAAGCAGGAGAACCGCGCTGGCAGAGTCCTTAGAGCATTTTTCAAAATAGTATAGCCATATGCGCACAGGTGAGCTTTTGGTGAGAGTAGCCCGTGCGGTTCGAGCGATTGGCATGACAGCATTGCCAGTTTCTCTTGCGAGAATA
>CAYNVA010000336.1:0-5393 GCA_964400575.1 uncultured Thermodesulfobacteriota bacterium
TGCAGAAGCTTGTCGATGAAGGGCTTACGCTCATGTTCATATCGCGCAATGATGAGGTTGTCGGCATGCTCGCGCTTTCCGATATCGTCAAGGATGATTCCACAGCTGCCATCAAAAGGCTGCACGGCATGGGCATCCGTACGGGCCTCATATCGGGTGACAACCGCGCGGCTGCTCATGCCGTGGCAAAGGCAGTGGGCATTGATGAGGTGTCTGCAGAGGTTCTGCCTGAGGATAAAATTACTATAGTGAAGAAGTGGCAGGAGCAGGGCCTGAAGGTCGGCATGGTGGGCGACGGCATCAATGACGCGCCGGCCCTGGCGCAGGCCGATATCGGCATTGCCATCGGTTCGGGCACGGACGTGGCAAAGGAGACGGGCGACGTGGTGCTGGTGAAAAGCAGCCTCATGGACGTGGTGCGCGCCATCCGCCTCGGCCGCAAAACGCTTCGGACAATCAAGGAAAATTTTTTCTGGGCCTTTTTTTACAATATCCTCATGATTCCCATCGCAGCCGGCCTGCTGTATCCAATTAACGGCCTGGTGCTCAAGCCCGAGTGGGGTTGTATAGCGATGTGGTTTTCATCGATTACCGTTGTCACGAACTCGCTGCTATTGAAGAGGTATGAAAAAAAACTTTAAAAATTTTTATACAATTGAAAGGGAGACCTAAAATGGCCGACGACCAGATGCTGTGCCATCAGTGCGGTAAAGACCTCGTTATGAAATTCATAGAGCTCAAGGACCTTGTTTTCTGCTCAACCGCATGCTTTGAAAAGTTCAAAAACGCAATGAGCCGCAGAGATTTTTTCAAGCGCTACGGCGACAGCTTCAAACCGGATGAACAGAAATGGGTCCCCAAGTATTCAAATGATTACATTAAAATGTGCGGCTACTGCCCGGCAAAGCTGTCTGAGGCCTGCTGCAACGAACTTGATCTGAGCGGCGTGTATCATGATGAGTTTTCGGACAGCTCATCGATCCACTGGTGCTGCCATGCGCTCTTTGTGCTGAGCGCAGCCCTTTCAGACGGCACCGTGCCGTATGCAACCGCGCAGAAAGTCCAGAAGCATGCCGAAGAGCTGACGCGAAAGGCCGGCATCAAGGGGGTGACCCCCGTTATCGTGAGCAATGCATTCGCCGATCTTGCCCGTGACTTTGAATATAAAAAATTGCCTGAGCATCCGCCGGAGGTGAAAACGCTCGGCATGAGCCATGCCGCTGCCTGCCTGCTGTGCAGCCCCGATTTTGCGCGGCAGTGCGAGGCGCAGGTGGAGAAAGAGTTTCAGCTGGTGGCTGATGCCAAAAAGCAGCTGCACGGACTGTGGTGCGCCCACACGGTGCAGTCGCTGGCGGAAATACTAATTGACCGGGAAAACGGCATGGAGCTTATAGGCAAAATAGCCCCCCTTGCAGAACATGTCGCCCGCGAAAAAGGACATCCCGGCGTCATCACGCGCGACCTCTTTATTGCTCTTGGCCGGTGTGCCGCGGCATAAACAATGCCACGGCGTGTTGTGTTTCGTTAACGGCCTGGTGCTCAAGCCTGAGTGGGCATGCATAGCCATGTGGTTCTCATCGATTACCGTGGTTGGTAATTCGCTGCTTCTCAAGCGCTTTGAAAAAAGACTGTAACTATATTTTTCGTGTAGTGTTTAAATACTGTGTCGTGTCAATTTGTCACCGCATGCATGCAGTGTATGTTTTGCGTACAGTAGGCGTACCCTCGGGCTGCCCTTCACCCGGCAGGGAAGGCCCATCAAAAAAACATCCCTTGCTTTTGTACACCTACATGGTGTATGAACCAAAATTGGTAGACAGTAATTGGTGGACCGTATGCACCTTTTTGACTGTTTACAGCAACCGGTGTTCCGGCAAGAAGCCGGACTCTATTATTAATTATTTCACATAAGGGAGAATGGCATGAGGAAAAGAGGAGCGGTTTTATTACTTGCATGCGGTATGATTGTCTGCATGCTTACGTCGGGAGCGCAGGCTGCCCCTACAGCAGTGAATCAGGCAGTGGCACGCAACCTTGCAGCATCGCTGCGTACCAATCTGCAGATTGCAGACCAGCAGCCGGAGCTGGCTCCGCTGGTAAACAGTACCTATGTGCTGCTTGACGCTCTTGAGGCAGCGCTGGCGAACAAGGATGTTGGGGCAATGAGGGTTGCCGTTGAGCAGTATGCCGAGGAGGTGCAAGCCTTCCAGGCTCAGGCTGAGGCTGAGGCGATTAATCTGAAATGCACGTTGCCCCTTGTCATTGGCATTGCCGGGAAAATCCCGACTTTGATTTCACTCGTGAGTGGCGGCGGCACACCGCTGTGCATATTTATAGGCCTCGTCAATAATATCTCCGATATGCTTTCCACCACCCTGAGTTATCAGATTTGCGTTGTCAATGGGGATAACGATACTGCAACCGATAATGCCACTCTTGTGCAGCAGCAGCAGAGCTACAAAGTATTCGGTTTTACAACCGCCGTGCTGAATGTCGCGTTATGCAAGCGGCCGATAGCAGCGTCGGATTTTATCAGCCTTTTCTTTGAGTTCATCGGTCTCATTCCGAAGAAGTAGTGATGTAACCTGCATGTATTGCTTGTGACTATACAAAAAGGCGGAACCGGAAACGGTGCCGCCTTTTTTGTGGGGGGTAAAAATGGGGTCAAATCTTTATCTTGACAAATGGCTTTTCAATAATTATGAAATGTCAAGATAAAGATTTGACCCCCCAGCACAAAGTCATCGCTGCTCAGCATTACAGCCGCGCTTACGCCGTTTCGAGTGATAAAATCCAGCCATATTTTTCGTCAGTACCCCTGATGATCGCCGACAGGCTCTTCCCTGCCTGGATTTTTATGTATACTCGTTCGCGTCATCTGTGGTTTGATCAAAATCCGTATCGTGCTAAGATGGCCGCTGGTATGCTCTCGCGTGCACAGCGGCTTCTGGTCATGCAGGTCGGCGCAGGCGAGGGCCCTTGGCACGAGTGGACGATATATCTCCGGCTGAGCCGGGAATTCAGCAAAGAGGGAGTCGGGAATGTCTGAAGACCGAGAAAAGGCATTTGCTGCGACCGGGTGCTCTGAGCAGCGCTCATTCCTGAGAGTCGGAAAGGGCGCGCCGCAGCAGATCCAGATGACCATGATCCATGAGAAATCCATCGATATACTGCTCAATGGATCACTCATCATGCGCACCCAGTGCTTTGGCCGCGATGTGGAGCACATGGCCGTGGGATATCTGGTCTGCGAGGGCATGCTGCAGCAGCGGTCTGATTTGAAAGCAGTTGAAGTTGACATGAGCGCAGGTACGGTGAACGTGGTGGCAGAGGTTTCGCAGGATCGCATAGACTATGCCCGCAGCTCTCTGTCTGTTACTGCCGGCGGCGGCAGGATGGCTGCCATCAGTGTGGTGCAAAAAAAGCTTCAGGATCCGCAGCGGAAGGCTTCGGGCCTACAGCTCCGGGCTGATCAGGTGCTGGCCCTGTTCACCGCTTTTGATGAACAGGGCACACTGTACCGCGAAACCCGTTTCGTGCATGCTGCAGGGCTTGGCGATGGTGAACGGCTACTCTGTTTTTTTGACGATATCGGCCGCCATAATGCCATCGACAAGGCGATCGGGTGGGGGTTCGCGCAGGCAAGGGACTTGCGTCAGCTGGCGCTGGTCTGTTCGGGCCGCTTCTCGCTTGAAATGGTGGCAAAGGCCGCGGGCATGGGCATTCCGGTATTTGTCTCACCGGCCGCTCCGAGCATCGAGGCTGTGGCGCTTGCCCACAGCGCGGGCATGATGCTCTGCGGCAGAACCAGCCAAACCGGTTTCAATGTCTATTCACACAAGGAGCGGATCATCTGAAGGCTCTGTACGCACGGTTGCCGGTATAAGCTATGAGCGGTGTTGCCCTGTTCACTGACGCGAGTCTGCATGCGAAGCTTTCCTGTGGCGTGGGAGCATGTCTTGTACTGCCTGCAGCCGTGCTTGATATGCCGGCCGGCAGGAGTGCAGCAGCAGACTTTTTTGAACGGCTTCGGTTTCAAAGATTTGCAGCAAATTCCTCCACAGCCCTTGAAGTGCAGGCAGCTCTCTGGGCTCTGGAATCCTACCGCACAGAATGCAAGGGGGCCGCCGCTGGCAGACTGCATCTGTACAGCGACTCGCAGTGCCTGGCAGGTCTCTTGAAAAGGAGGGCGGCTCTGGAACACAATGATTTTTGTGCAAAGAGAAGCGGCAGAAAGCTTCATAATGCAGCCCTGTATCGCAGGTATTTTGAGCTCTACGATGCGCAGGGGTTTGACGTTATAAAGGTGGCAGGCCATACCCGCCCGTCAAGCCGCGATACGGCTCATAGCGTATTTTCCTTTTTAGACCGGGAAGTGCGCAGAGCTTTGCGGGCCTGGGTGCATGAATTAACAGAGCACAGCGGAAGTGCGACTTATAGCTGACGGAAGCCTGACTTGCTTTTTAAGATCACAATTGTTAGTGTAAAAAAAATTTCATTTAAATATATTTATGACACTTGCATAAACTCTTTAAAAACAGTATATATATAAAAAATAAACTGTGATTTTGAGCCCTTTACGCAAGTTAATTGCTTTTGGCGATAAACAGGGCCGGGCTGGCTGCTCTCTGGCCGGTCCGTGGGGCAGAAGTCAGAGATGTATCCAACCACCTGTAAGCAGCTCATAAAAATATGAAAAAGAAAATAATTATTGCCATCATCGGACTGTTTGTAGTGACAGGCATCATCGCCGGCATCAAAGGCCTTCAGATCGGCCGGATGATGGGCATGAAAAAACAACTCATGGCCGAGACGGTCACCGCCGCCATGGTGCAGCAGCAGTCATGGGAGTCAGCCCTCACGTCCGTCGGGTCGCTGGTTGCGGTGCAGGGGGTGATGGTGTCGGCGGAAATGGCCGGCAAGGTCAGTGCCATTTTATTTGAGCCGGGCCGGGCAGTGCAGGCGGGCGACCTGCTGGTGCAGCAGGACATAGCTGCCGAGACGGCGCAGCTGCGTTCGGCAGAGGCAACGATGGCCCTTGCCAAAATCAATTTTGAGCGCGCCCGCTCACTGCTGGCGCAGAAAACTTATTCCCGTTCCGAGTATGACAATGCCGATGCGCAGTACAAGCAGGCTGTTGCGCAGGCTGATAATATCAAGGCCATCATCGCAAAGAAAACCATCAGGGCACCTTTTGCCGGCATTCTGGGTATCCGTTTGATTAACCTTGGTCAAATTCTTAATGCCGGTGAGGCTATCGTTTCGCTTCAGGCTCTTGACCCGGTTTTTGTAAATTTTTCCCTGCCGCAGCAGCAGTTCGGGCAGATCAGCCCCGGCCTGAGCATCCGGGTAAAAACCGACGCGCTGCCCGGTCAGATTATTGACGGAACCAT
>CAYNVA010000337.1:0-1663 GCA_964400575.1 uncultured Thermodesulfobacteriota bacterium
ACAATAGCCTTATTATTCCTATGATTGGCAGGCATTTGTCAATTGCGAAATACAGCAAGCGGCCAAAAGCCCCTGTGCTGACTGCTTCTTAACCCTGTGCCGGAGGCGGTATGGCACGAAAACCATAAGGGCTCTGCCAGGTGTATGCTTCATGAATTGCCTCTACGAAGCAACGATACCCTGAACGAAAAACAGGGCAGACACGCAGGCTCGCAGAAATACAGATGTGCAGTGCACACCTTAAGCCCCTCTTACCTGCGCGCCTGTCACCGCTTCGAGCACCTTTATAACGGCTGCCATATCCTGGTCGCCAAAACCAATGGAGCGGGCTTCTGAAAATGCCTTGCGCGCCGCGGCGGTCAGGGGAAGCGGCACGCCCAGACTGTCTGCGGCTCCAAGCAGCAGGTTTAAGTCCTTGCACAGGAGATCAACGGAAAAGTTTTTGCTGAAATCGCCTGAGGCTATGGCCGCACCCTTTACCTTAAACAGGGGGCAGGCAACAGCGCTGTTTTCAATGGTTGCCAGCATGTCGGCAGTCTCAAGCCCCATTTTTTTGCCGATGCAAAGCCCTTCGGCAAGTGACTGCATGAGTGTGCCCAGGAACAGGTTGATAAAAAGCTTCATGGCCGTGCCCTGTCCCGTGGGGCCGCAGTAGATGACAACCCTGCCCATGGTTTTGAGAAGCGGCGTCATGCGGTCGACCACTGTCTTCTCCCCGCCGGCAAGAATCGTCAGCGCGCCGTCTTCTGCTGGCTTTTTGCTGCCGGCAACCGGGGCATCGACAAACACGGCGCCGCATGCCTCAACAGCAGCAGCCGCAGCCAGAGTCGCCTCGCGCGACACCGTGCTCATGTTGATAACCGTGCAGCCCTGCCTGAGCCTCTCGCACAGGCCGTAATCGCCATGAAGCACATCAAGGAGCGCCTCCGGGCCGAACACCATGATGACAATCGCGTCACAGCCTGCTGCAACCTCGGCAGGTGTGGCACAGACCGTAATGCCGAGATTATTGAAGGGTATAACCCTTGTCGGGTTGCGGTTCCAGACGCAGAGTGGATACCCTGCTTTTCGGATATTGAGGGCCATGGGCGTTCCCATGGTGCCAAGACCTATAAAACCAATATGCTCCATCTGCTGCGCTCCTTTCACGTGGGTATTCCTGCCTGCACAAGGACAGGCTGCAGCATACGCGCCGCGTCACGAGGATCCATGCCGACCAGATAGCCGCGTTTGCCGCCGTTTATGTAAATGCGGGGAAGGGCAAGTATGGTCTCTTCCATGTAGATCGGCATGGAGCAGCGCGTGCCGAAGGGCGAGGTTCCTCCGACAAGATAGCCCGTATGCCGGTTGGCCGTCTCAGGCGTGCAGGCTGTAATGCTCCGGGCTCCGGTGAGCCGTGCAAGCTGTTTGCCCGACACCTCCAGATCGCCGTGCATGAGCACGATAAGCGGCTTTTTCCGGTCATCCTCCATCACAATGGTCTTGACGACGCAGTGCTCATCAACACAGAGCTCGCGGGCAGACAATGCCGTACCGCCATGGTCTTCATATGCATACAAGTGGTCTGTAAATTCAATTTTTGCCGTGCGCAGGGCGCGCACCGCTGGCGTCACCGGGGGTTTTTCTTTAGCCATTTGCACACCCCTGCAGTTTTTGCTCTGTT
>CAYNVA010000338.1:0-9616 GCA_964400575.1 uncultured Thermodesulfobacteriota bacterium
GCGGTTGGCAAGGGCTGCGATGCGCGATACTTCATCGGTTGAGCCCGGCCGCACGACAAGCGCCGACTGCGTGCCGCCAAACAGGCTTGCGTCCTGCGTGTAGGTAAACCGCGTCACCGGGTCGTCGGTTATATAGCGCTCTCCGACAATGCCGGTAAGCTCAGTGATGAAATCAACGGTAAGTGATGTTGACATAAGCCCATGCTCCCTGCTGTTAGGGTTTTTTTTTGGTTGCCTGTTTTCGGACTGGTTTTTTTAGGGTAAATTTATCGATCAGCACATGAATGGCCTGACGCACGTCGACCTCATCATAGCCTGCCATGCCCCTGCCGTGGCTTTGCATGGCAAGGCCGTGGAATAGAAGCTGGCTTGAGCCACCGAGCATCTGCCGAATCACCTGCGGCTTGAGGCTTGTGTCGATAAGGCCCTGCCGCTGTCCGTCGGTGATGATCGTGTCAAGCGTTTCCTGCATTTTCAGCACCTGGGGCCCGATACGCCCAAATTTTTCGCGGAGCCTTTCATCCTTCAGTGCGTCTGTTGCCGGCAGGCCTTCCTTCAGTATGTGGCCCCAGTAGAGGTCTTTATTGCTGCGGCTCATGATTTCCAGGAAAGCATCAAACACGGCATGCAGCTTTTCAACGGAATTTTCAAGCGCCCCAATTTTTTCGGCGATTCGCTCGTTGACGCTCTGGATGAACAGCAGTATCACATCCATCAGTATGTCGAGCTTGCTCTCGAAATAAACATGCACGAGCCCTTTAGAAACGCCTGCTTCCCGAGCGATTTCGGCAATGGTGGCATACTGATACCCCTTCAGGGCAAAGACCTTGATGGCTGCCTGCAAAATGCGTGTTTTTTTGTCGGTATTCACTATTGCTGCCTGCGGTTTGTTAGAGCATATCGCTGAGCGTTGATTTGGCGCGGCTGTTTATTTTTGCATGCAGCTCTGGCCGCTCAGATCGTATCCGCTCCGCATGTTTGAGAATAGCGCCCCACATGAGCCGCGGGGATTTGTACTGGTTATAGGTTCCTTCAAGCACCTCACCCTCGATAAGACCGAAGAGATAGTCAAGCTCATCATCAGTGTAGGTCGGCACCAGGGCAAACCCCTGCGCAACCTGCAGCCAGTCATCGCCGTTAAACTCGAAAGACTCCTGCCACCACGCAGTGTACTGGGCAAACCCGTCACTGCCAGCAAGCTCATCGGCAACGGCGCGTGCTGCGCGGTAGCCGCAGGCAAGGGCGCCCTGCATCTCAACCTCGACATAAGCGGCGGCATCGCCTATGACGAGCATATTGCCGCTGAAGGGTTCCCTCATCGATGTGTATGCCCGCGCGGCGCAGCCCAGCTTCCCGACAAGCAAAGCGCCGCGCAGCACCGGCGCAAGCGCTCCTTTTGTCGTAATATTCTGAAAAAGTTTTTCCGGCGGGTTGCCTTTGTTGCCGATAACGACCAGGCAGGCTGTATCGGGTTCATGCAGGGCCGTGTTCATGGTGATCGGGGCAAGGCCGGAGAAAGCGCGGCCGAAATAGGTTTTAAGCTCGCTGCGCTTGAAGCCGTCAACGCCCTTGAGAAAATAGATGACGCACAGGGCCGAGGCAAAGCACTGCCTCGTCTTATTCATCCCCAGCCGCTCCGCAGTGCGCGAGTTGACGCCATCGGCAATGACGAGCTTGCGGGCGTTGATCACGCTCTGCACCCCTTCGCTTGTTATGAAAAGCGTAGCCATATCGCGGCGATCCACAGCGCCAGTTACATGCGAGCCTGCCCGCAGCTCAGCCCCCGCGGCGACGCAGGCGTCCCACAGGTTACTGAGCATGAGCCCCTTGTCTATTTTTATAACGATGGGGCTTTTGTCGGGATAGGCGAAATGAATGGTGCGGCCAGCAGGGGAGATGAAATACTTGTCGGTAACATCTACGGTCGGGCCGCCGTACTCGACACAGAAGCCGTTGTTCAGCGACACGATTTTTCCTGCTTCAAGCCGGACTGTGTCGCCCTGGAAGTCACGGTCCATGATGAGCTGCTCGCAGCAGGCGCGGGTGATGCGCGACACATTCATCCGTTTTTCAAGCAGCACCGTTTTTAATCCCAGCTCAGCTGCTGTTTTTGCCGCCATCAGCCCCGCAGGGCCTGCTCCGATTACTGCAATGTCATACACCATGTCAGACTCCCATTGTGCCTGTGTCATGCCCCTGGCTGATGCAGGGGGAATTTATAAATGCCGTACAGAAAGGCTATAAAGTCAATGAACCACGCAATCTGGGTTACCGTTATAACGATGTGATAGGCGTCCATACAGGCGGCTGCCGTTGTCTCGATACGATTGGGTGGCACCGATGATAAATGTACAATAGGCCACGGCATAGAATGTTTCGCTGCGCGTCATGAGAGAGTATTTCTATCTATATAGGGTTAAAATTGAATTTGGCTTCAAAGCCAAAATACAGTTCTTGCGATGTCCCGTCAAGTAATAAATAGCGGGGCAAGAGCAGCAAGTGAACCCGAATGCTAGTTCAGTGAGGCTGCATTCGGCAGAACGCTGTGATTCGGAAGGTTTACTTCACCGTTTTTGATTTCGATTTCGAAATTGAGCCTGCCAGAAAACTTTCCTGGATCGATCCGGTATTTCCGTAGGACGTGAAAAAAAATTGTTTTAGTAGAGTGATGCCTCTTCTTTATTGAGCATGTACATAGTGGTCCGTCAGAGCAGGCTGAAAAATTAGCGCTCTCCCCAGCACTCGTGGGCTATGCCTTTCCTGTAGTGAAAGTAGACCATGTGCAGGGGCGTGATTCGGATCACCCGCACCATGCCTGACGGGAACACAACCGGCGCTCCGGTTCGCTGCTCAAAGTCGTCAAGCATTGGTTTAAACAGTTTCAATGCATGGGTAAATTCAGGCTGTTCTTCGGTAAATACTTCCGCAGTCCCCTGCATATTCAGTCCGCGTACCGACGTTATCGTGCGGGCCGAAGTACCGATGCCCACGGCAACTTTATTGTTTTCGGCAATGTTTTTGAATTTGCCACCGCCTTCGCTGAAGATATAGACCGTCAGGCCTTCATGGGCGTAATCAACCACCGAAACCCGCGGCACACCGTCTGAGCCACAGGTTGCAAGCGTGCAGGGCTGGTTTTTACGCAGATAGTCCTCGATTTCGGCTTCAAGCTCCTGCCGTGTCGGACGCCACCGGGCAATCTTCAGTTTTGTAAATAGCCCGTCAAGCATCCGCTCCCGTTCTTCATCGGTCAATTCATGAATGTTCATCATATAGTCGCCTACCTTTCTTCAACTTTTCTAACAGAGACCCTCAGACCATGATTATATCAATGCTTCAGCAGCCGAAAATTTGCAAATATTATTAAAAATTGATTTGAAAGAAGTATTGGCCAACGTTTTTTTTCAGCGTTTTAATTGATTGCCGCTACTGCCGTGACCGCTCTATTTCTTCAACCAGACGGACTCCCATGCGGTGAGCTGTATCAAGCCTCTTTTCAAAGGTCGCATCAGTCATATTTTCAACGCCTCCGACATACAGCTTATCGGTAGTCATCACCTGTTCTACGATCAAGTGGGCTTCCATGGCTTCAAAACACGGATCACCCATGAGTTCGCTATACTCATCAGCACAGTTGCCGGTCACAATCAGGGCCGCGCTTTTTTTGAAGTCGGCCGGAACCCGGACAGCCCCTATGGTTGCATAGGCATCCTGGCGCCGATGGGTAAGGGCTATTTTGCGCTCCATAAATTTTTTCATAAGCGCGGTGATGCAAAGGTCGTACACAGGGCTGGAAAAAATATACCCGTCGGCAGTGAGGTATTCTTCAAGAAGCAAGGCCATCTCATCCTTCAGCGGGCACCTGCCTAGAGGCAACGCCGGATCGTCGAATAAGCATTTGCAGCATCCCATGCAATGCCTGATATCTTTTTTCACGAGCTCTATTTTTTTTACCGTCGCCCCGCTGCTGGCGGCACCTTCCAGAGCGCTGTCAAGCAGATGGCTGCATTTGCCCTTCAAGCGCGGACTGCCCAGATATCCTAAAATTAGCATGGTTCCCTCATCAGAAAAATGTTTAATCCCCCAGCGTGCGCGACTGCTGCTTTGTGAGTTTTTCCCAGATGTCGGGCCGCTCTGTTTTAATTCGATCGTCGTGTTTGTGAATTGCCGCCCACATCATGCGCGGCGAGTCATACTGGCTCCAGCTGCCGTTCATCACCACGTCGTCCAGCAGCGAAAACAGGTACACAACCTGCTCGTCGGTATAATAGGGAATGAGAGCATAGCCGGTCGTCACCTGCATCATGCCGTCATCGTTAAACTCGAAAGTTTCAAGCCAGGTTTTTCCATATTCGGCAAATCCTGGCTTGCCGTCAAGCTCTTTTGCAACGGCATCGGCTGCCCAGTAACCGCAGTTAAGCGCCCCTTGTGTCTGCACCTCGACGAATGCCGCGGCATCGCCAATCATCAGGCAGTTGCCCCGGTAGGGCGTCTTCATGGGCGCAAAGGCCTTGGTGGTGCAGCTGTGCATGCGCTCGACTTTCGCGTTTTCAAACATCCAGGCTACGGGGCTCTGTTTGGTAAAATAATCAAACAGCTCCTGTGGCTTTTTCTCAAGTGAGCCCACGAGAATCAGATCCGCCCAGTCGAAATGGCCGGCAGGCCCCGTCCCCAGAAGCGGCGCAAAGGCAGAACCGTAACACTGCCCCCAGAAGCCGACCCATTCATTGGGGCTGTAATTCTTCACCCCTGACATATACAGCGCCACAACCGGCGCAGAGGTGAAATACATGCGACCGTCATTCATCCCCAGCGATTGAGCAATCTGCGCGCTGGCGCCGTCTGCACTGATGAGTTTGCGGGCTTGCAGCTTAAAGCGCTTGCCTTTGCTCACACATTTCATCGTTACCTCGGCGGGGCCGTCTTTGGCCTCATAGCAGTTCGTTTCGTTAATATAATCAACACCAAGAGCAAGTACTTGATCAAGTAACTGCTGCTGCAGGCTGCCCTTGTCGTATTTCCAGGCAATTGGACGCTTGTCGGGCCAGCCGTAATGGGCATTATGCTTAAGGTCAGCAGAATAATAATATTTATCCAGACAAGGGCACAGCGGCCCATCATAGGTTATTTCCCAGCCGAATTTGGCTGATCTGATCTTATTATCAGGGTTTGAAGGCACCATGCAGTTGGGCCCTTCCATGGGGCGGCCCGGCTCCACAATGATCGTATCGCCGTTATAATTTTCATCCAGGATGATATGCTCGCTGCAATAGCGAGTTATCTTGCCGATATCCTTGCGCTTCTCTATCAGCGCGACCTTCAGCCCTTTTTTAGCAGCCCATTTGGCTGCATGCAATCCGCCTGGGCCTGCGCCAACTATTGCAACATCATACACCATGCATCCTCCATTCCATGTGAATACTGCGCGTACCCTATCTCGTGCGCTGTTTTCCGTTCGATATGCATAAAAGTTCTCCACCCCCTCCCTCAAAAGGAGGGGATGTAGAAGAATTGGGTTTCTGAAGCGTATCTTGCAGTACGTTTTACAAAAACTTTTCAGCTTTTAATATGTTTTCTGAAGATACCCCACTTTAAACATATCGGGGTCAACATCTGCCGATGAGCTTATGCTTTTAATTTCGTGTATATTGAAACCCGAGTGGATCCTTTGCAGGTCCTCCAGATGATATCCGACGATAAAATTTTTCATAACCCCTTTTGCCGTCTTGACATTGTTGGTGTGCATGAGAAAACATTTCCAGAACCGGCCCTGCAGATCGTATATTTCAGTCCACAGTATGATATGGGTCTCCGGGTCAAGGTACCAGACACGTTTGCCGTACACATAGTTTTTATCCTTGCTGACGACGTCGATGGCAAGGGTTTTGCAACGCTCATAGGTCAGGTTGTTCACAAGGCCCTGTCCCTGCTGGCGGACGACTTTTGACATATCCTGATGGCGGGTGCACAGCAGCTCCTTGTTTCCCTTATACGTGTAGTTGTTGCGGCTTATATGACCGTCCCAGAAAAATTCGTCGTCATAAATCAGGTCGGTACCGTCCACAGAGTCTGTGCGCTGTGAGGTCGACATGCGGCGGATGCGGCGGAACTGGCTGTACCAGAGATACATTTCATCATCCTTGGCCGGATCAATAAATCGCAGGCTGTAGTAGCGCGTGTTGATGAACTCCGGCGGCCCCCACATGTGGATGAAAACGCCCCGGTGATAGCCCTTTGCATTATTGGCCACCGCCGGCAGCGGGTCAACCTCGGTCCTGTGGATAAAAAAGTATTCCCACTGATCCTGTTCGCCATAGCGGTCAGACTTAGTTCGCGGGTTGATACTGGGGGAGTTGCGTGCATAGTGCGACATATCTCCATGGTTGGCCAGGTCGAAATTCCATGCCAGCTCCTGCCCGTCCTTTGAATTCGGGAACGGCACGCCTGCAATTTCCGCGTAATTTGCTATGGAGCCGTCGGCATTCTTTTTGACAAGGGGCGCATACTTTTTTGTCGCCTCGATCATGCCCGGAGTTTCAATGACCTGCTGATAAGGTACAATGATGAAATAAAGGCCTTCGGGAGGGGCTGCCCATGTGTCGGGATTCTTGTATATATCGACATATGACGGGGGCATGAACTCGGCCACCTGATCTATGTTGGTCTTATCAATCTTTTTCCCGACCCATGTCTTTTCCCACTCCCTGACTTTTGCAAGCTCATTAGCCGTGTATGCTGCAACAGGGTAGTTCACTTCGGCTGCATACGTCAGGCAAAAGCTCATAACAATCAGCAGCGCACTGCACATAATGAAAAAACCCGGCTTTCTAAACACTTTTGTTGAAGCCATACTGTTACACCTCCCTTGTAATTGTTTGAGCGTTAAAATTCATACCGGAGACGCATGATCACAGAGTCCTTGTCATAATAAGCACCCTTGGTATAGCCGGAGCGTGATGCATATCCTACATAGCCTAATTCAGCCCGCCAGTGCTTGCCCGGGAACATGTAGCTCAGCGTGGGACAGGCCATTATTTTCCCTATGCGTGGATAATAGGATCCGATAAATATAAGCGACAGTTCCTGGTTAAACATTGCCTGCATAAACCACAGGGAAAAACTGTCAGCCGTTGACTCACCACGCCGGTGATATACCTGGTCGACAACCAGATCATTATCAAAATTAAAAATCTTATCAAAGCTGTACGTAAGGGTCATCTGGAACTGCGAGTCGGTACATATTTTGCTATGGGTAAGCCAGGGTATAGTGAATTTATCAATATAACAAATGGCAAAGCCCGCCGTATTCTTTCTTGTCCAGCCATTGATCGAACCTTTATCACCATTCGTGCCCAAATTCATTGGCTTACTCAGCTCAGAGAACCATTCAAGGCGCCAGATTGAGTTATGCAGCGCGGGAACCGTTGTTTGAGCAGTGCCGCCGATGGTCGTGAAGCGCTTGTAATAAAAGACATCGTAGTCAGGCTGGGCGCCGGTTTTTTGAACGCTGCCATTTGTCGATGCTAGTATTGCCGGAACAAGATAGTTATAAAACCAGGGCGTAACCCTGCGGGGATTTGCAACCGGGCCGTCATCGCGGGCATTCCACATAAGCAGGGTCCAGTCAATGTCCCAGGTGTATCCCTGCACTCTTAAGCCGAATTCATAATTTTCATGAAGGCTCCAGTGCGAGCCTGTATCTTTTTGCCATTTATCCTCCATATAGTGAGTATAGCCGGGCCCTTGTGCAGGCTGAAACTGGTTTGACACGGGATAGGAACTGCCCCAGTGCGTGCCTTCATAGGGAAGACGCAATTGCTGAAAGTACCCCGGATTGAATATCCCCTCAAAAATAAGGTTCCCGGGAAGCTGGGTTTGATAGGTGGTCCTGATCATCCAGAGCCCCTTTTTAACCTCTTCCCAGGTATCAATGCCGGGAACTCCCCATCTAAAGTCCATGGGGTTAACCACATCGGCAACCCGCTGCACATCAAGCTGGCCCCAGATAACAATTTGTTTACCAACGCGCACATCCCAGGGCCCCTCGATAACATCCAGATATGCCTCAGTAAGCACATCTTCTTCAAAACTGCGCGGACTCACATAATCACTCCTGTCGTTGTGTGGTATATAATGGCGCAATTTATCGTCAAGCGCAGGAGCTGCCTCATACCACCATTTGAATCCGGTAAAAAGCTTAATGGAAGAGCCCCGGGTGTCCTTGAAACTGTAAAGGGCTTCTATGTAAGCGCTTGTTTTCAGCAAATCACACTGGTTGTTACGGAACTTTTCTTCTTCGTCACTCAGTGTTGAGCGGACATAGGCAGTCTCCTTGACGAACCCGCTGAGAATCAGCTTGTCATCATACAGCTTGATAGTCGCGCTGGCATTGCCTACAGGCAAAGCAGCTCCAATCAGCACAAGAACCCCGATGGTCAATAAAAAAATACTGATTTTTTTCATACGACCTCACCACTTTTGTTTGGAATGAAAAATATTTTTTTCTTATATTGTAAATTTGGCCTTAGTGCGCCAAGTATTTCATCAAAGAGCTTGCTGCGTAGGCGAAAATTTGCTGACTGCAACGACCCGGGATTTGCACAACATATTGCCAGGAATGAAAATTTAAGAACTCGCGCTCATCCGTCCCGTTGGCTGATGCAGGTCGTTTCCATGTGATTACTCTACAGATTCAAGCACGGTAGCCATTGCCGGGCCGCCGCCGGCGCACAGGGACGCGCAGCCCAGGGCCGCGCCCATGCGCTCCATTTCATGCAGCAGCGTCACCAGAACCCGCAGACCCGAACACCCCACGGGGTGCCCCAGCGATATGCCCGAGCCGTTACGGTTGACGATATCCATATTAAGCTTGTAGCCGTGCTCTTTTGCAAGCAGGTGCTCCACGCCCAGAAACTGCGAGGCAAAAGCTTCATTTACTTCCCAGTAGCCGATATCGGCAAACGAAAGCCCGGCTTTTTTCAGCGCCGCCGGTATGGCATAGGCAGGACCAATGCCCATGACCGATGGCTCAACGCCAACGCTTGTTGTGGCGCGGACGCGGGCCTTGATCTTCAGACCCAGTTCGCGGGCTTTCCGCTCGCTCATAAGCACCATGGCAGCCGCGCCGTCATTGACGCCGGAAGCATTGCCTGCCGTCACCGTTCCGTCTTTCTTGAAAACCGTTTTGAGTTTTGCCAGTGTTTCAAGCGAGGTGTCAGCTCGCGGATGCTCATCGGTGTCAAACACTATGGCGCCTTTTTTCTCCTTGACCTGGACCGGTACAATTTCTGATTTAAAGGTTCCTGCCTTGATGGCCGCACAGGAGCGGCTATGGCTCAGTACGGCAAGCTCGTCCTGAGCCTGTTTGCTGATGCCGAAGCGCTCGGCGACATTTTCTGCTGTTACTCCCATGTGGTAGTGCTCCATCGAGCACACCAGCGCATCCAAAAGCATCGCATCTTCAATTGTGCCCGGACCCATGCGGTACCCTGTTCGGGCCTTCTGCAGCAGATAGGGAGACATGCTCATATTCTCGACGCCCACCACCAGGCTTACCTCTGCCTCACCAAGCATGATATTTCGCGAGGCTATTTCAAGGGCGCGCATGGAGGAGGCG
>CAYNVA010000339.1:0-4740 GCA_964400575.1 uncultured Thermodesulfobacteriota bacterium
TTACCGGTACATGTTTGAGCGTATCGGCCCGGCCGGATTGCTGCGCGTGATTATCGCCGAGCTTGACGGCCTGCAGGTCGGGTATCTGCACGGAGCCTGCGTGAAGAATAGGTTCAGGGGATTGCAGTTCAGCTTTGACGATAGCTATAGAGAATTGTCCCTGGGCAATGTGCTGCAGCTCAAAATGATTGAATGGCTGTGCCGCGAACATATCGAAATATATGATCTCGGGATGGCCGTGCCGTATAAAAAGAAATGGGCCGAGCTCGAGCACCAGACCCAGACTATGTATTTGCGGCCGGTGTAATAAAAGTTTATCCTCTCATAATAAGCCGACCGAGCCAGAAAAGGTTCCGGAAAAGAACCAACAATTAGATCCTTTAACTAAAACATGCAGTCGTTTTTAGTTGCCTGTCATCTCGACCAAAGGGAGAGATTTTAGGTGTGCAGCAGCATGAAAGGCTAAGATTTCTCGCTGCGCTCGAAATGGGCATAATGGGTACGGTATTTAGTTAAATGCTCTAGCACGCAGTTTCAATTCTCAGGCAGCCTGCTCGGGGATCATGCTGACGGGATGAACAGAGGAAGCGGAAGGTCAAGACAGTAAGCAAAAGCGCGCAGCAGTTCGGCCTCGCTTATCGAAACGGCTGAGTCATGCAGCGCGCAATGGGCGCAGGCATCAAAAAGCTGCTTTTTTAATTCGGCAGGAGCTTCTGCGCAGCGCTGCAGTGCTTTGCCGATAGCTGCAAGGCTGGGCCGGGAAGCGGGAAACAGCAATGATTTTTCAGGGGCTTTCAGGCAGGCAGCTCCTGCAGCAAAGGCCGCGCTCGCGGCAGCTCCGCTGTCGTGGCCTGCATGGGCAAGGGCCGCAAGAAGTTCAGCGGCATGGTTCAGGAATTCTTGGGCACCGAGCCGTGCCTGCTGCGGGCGCGCTGCTCCCGATGTAGAAGCAAGCCTGCGGGTAAGAATCGAATACAGGCAGAATTCATACAGGGTGATCGTCCTGTCCGCGCCGATCAAAAGCTTTACGCAGCGCAGCAGATTCTGATACTGCCCGGGGGAAAGCTGCCGCAGCGTCGGAAGAGCAAGATCAAGCACCGGCAGACGCATGCCGATGTCAAGACGGATAACGATTGGCGCCAGGCGCAGCAATTCAGATATCAGAGGCTGCCGGGCCGCACTGCGAAGCTGCCGTATCTGCGCACCCCGCTTTTCAGGATCAGCATCAAGCAGCAGGCAGCATACGGCGGCAAAGGCGCCCAGGGGGTTGGCAAGAGCGGTTTTCAATTTCTCGGGAATGCTCGCCAGCAGCAGCTGCCCCCGGCTGATCTGCTCGCGGGTAACCGTCCCCACAGAGCCTGCCACAGCACCAGCATCGGCGGCCACCCGCGATATCGGCAGCTCCTCCTGCGGCACAATATCAAGCTCCTCAGTGCCCGCCATATCAGCGGCGGTCAATTTCTGAAACTGCCCCCTGAATCCCGGTTCAAGCACCTTGATGCGCTCGGCAAGCGGCGGATGGGTTGAAAAAAAGCCGGCAATTGCGTTTGCAAAAAACATATGGCATGTTTCTGAAACTGCCGGCGCAAGGACCCGGGAACCATCCACGAATCCGCCGATTTTTTTAAGCGCGGCGGCCAGCCCCAGGGGATTGCGCGTGAACTGCACGGCAGCCGCGTCAGCGAGAAACTCGCGCTGCCGCGACACGGCGCACTGAATGATTCTGCCGAAGAAAACGCCGACATAGCCGATAATCAGCAGCGTGAGTCCGACAAAAAAAAATGGAATCGATAAGCGGCCGCGAACTCCCCGCATCAGGCTGACGCCGATGTAGGAAATGGACATGATGCCGCCAAGCAGCCCGATAAGCCGTATGTTGAGACGCATATCGCCGCTGAGAATATGGCTGAATTCATGGGCGACCACTGCCTGCAGCTCATCCCGGTTGAACATGGTCAGGCAGCCCCTGGTCACAGCGACCACCGCGCTTGCCGGTTCGTAACCCGCGGCAAAAGCGTTTATCGATTCTTCCCTGTCCATAACATACAGCAGCGGCACGGGAACTCCCGAGGCAATGGACATCTCCTCAACGACATTAAACAAACGCCGCTCAAGCCGCTCCGTGCTGTCGGGGTCAAGAAGCCTGCCGCCAAGGAGCTCGGCAACATAACAGCCGCCGCTGCCCAGCGACCGTATTTTTATGAGCGAACCGAGCCCGATAACACCAAGTGTAATGCCCGCCGCCCAGTAGAAAATTTCCTGATCAAACCAGACAAAGCCAGCCGGGGAAAAATGGCTGTGTGCCAAATACTTTACAAAATAGATATAGCTGAAGGATCTGATGGCAAAATAAACCGAGACAACGACAGCGACAACGGCAATTACAAAAAGCGACACCAGGCGCCGCGTTGTTTTGCGCGATTTGACCTGTCGTTCAAAAAAATTCATGCCAATCCTTGCCTGCAGCTTTTATGAAAAGGAGACCTTCGGGGCCTTGCGCTCCTCAGGTGTTTCAGTCGACGCAAGCAGTTCGGCTTGCGTGAAATTGAACATACCGGCAATAATAGTTGTCGGAAACTTTTCACAGTCCGTGTTGAAAGTCGTTACGGCATCATTGTATGCCTGTCGCGCAAAAGAAATCCTGTTTTCCGTTGAGGTGAGTTCTTCCTGTAATTGCATGACATTCTGATTGGCCTTGAGATCGGGGTAGTTTTCGGCAACTGCAAAGAGCCGGCCAAGTGCGCCGGTCAGCATGCCCTCTGCGCCCGAAAGGGCCTGCATGAGCTGGGGATCACCCGGGTTGGTTGCGGCCTGTTTACTGGCCGCAAGTGCGGTATTGCGGGCCGCGATGACAGCCTCGAGGGTCTCCCGCTCATGCTTGATGTATCCCTTCACGGTTTCAACAAGATTGGGAATGAGATCATAGCGACGCTTCAGCTGCACATCGATTTGCGAAAAAGCGTTTTTGTAATTATTGCGCTTTGCGACTAGCCCGTTATACAGGGAAACGATGTAAAAAATTATGATGCCGACGATTGCCAAAAAAATCAGTACTCCTGTCATGGCGTCTCCTCCAGGTAGGGTTTGGGGAAAAGGATAGCATGATAGCTATATAATAAAACAATGCCCGCGTGTCAATATGTGCCTGCCGGCATGCGGAATCGCATTTTCACTGCCCTGGGGCGCCGTATGCCGCAATCTGCAACCCTCAAGCCCCTTGCGTTTTACTATTTGACAAATTTTTCTAATTTTATTACCAGTCATATATACCAAACCCTTTACCTATCCGGAGACATGTCTATGACCCGCATAATGCTTATCGCCGGACTTGCTCTTACGGTCGCCTTTGCGGCAGGCGGATGCAGCAGCAAAGAAAAACAGAATCTCGAAAAGTTCACCAGAGCGGAGGCGCTCTTCGAGAATGTCAAGCGACTGGTGGCGGAGGGGAAACTTGATGAGGCCCATACGGCCTTCTGTGAAGCAAAAGACATCCTTAGTGAAATCCGCCGCCGCTCAGGACCCGCCAGAATGGGGGATTACGATCTGCCCAGCGGACCTAAGCTAAAGGGCATAACCGCGCAGCAGTGGCAGGACCGCTGGAAGGCGGAATTGGAGGAAACAGTGGAACGCAATTTTGACAAACTCGTGGCAATGGCCTCGGCGGGCCAGCTTGACTGGAACAGGACACGGGGCTTTCTCAATACTTACGGAGGCAAACTGGCTGATCGCTGGGTCGAAACCGCTGCAGCAGTTGACGCTGCGAGCGCAGGGCGCCAAGGCGACGTCTATCTTTTTGAATGCGAATCCGATGAAATGGGCAATTGCGAGACGCTTCGCGGGATACTGGCTCCCAAAATGGCAAAGCCGGTTTCAACAGAGAAGTTCCTCACCGGGGATGCCCGGCATGCTGCCTTCGGGATCATCCAGATCAAGGTTCAACTCGGCAACTGGCAGAGCTATGAAAAAGTCGACTCAAGTGCTCCCTCCGGCCGGGGTGGGGGAGGGATCACCATACCGTCGCGCGTTTATGCGATCATCTCGGTGAGTACGCACAAGGGCCGCTCAAGCTGGGACGGCGAAAGGACCCTCACGGCAGATACCGAGCTGCCGGCAACACTTGCAGATTCTGCTATGTATGATACGAAAAAAAAGCACATAGAGCTGCTCAAGCAACGGATCGAGCAGCAGCTCAGTAGCCTTGAGGCTCAGTCGCTGACGCCGTGACGCATGCGCAGGCAATTCGGACGGCGCAGGGAGTTACTGCCGCCTGCAATTGAAGCTTTGAAGATACGCAGAAAACCCAAACCGATTTTCACATACAGAGATTAAGGAGACCGCACATGGCAAAGATCAGGCAAACCCCGGTTCCCCCGCCCATAGAATTTGTTTTCAAGCAGCGGGGCATCAAGCTGAAAAAATTCAAGACCGTTGCAGCCTTTGAGAAAGAATTCAAAAAATTTGTGGCAACGCAGCATGTGCTGCACCTGAGCACCTGCAAAGAAAGCACTCCCCGGTCAACGCCCCTTGAGTATCGCACACAGGGTATGAACTTCTTTATTCTCTCCGAGGGCGGCGCCAAGTTTGAGAACCTCAAGCACAATAAAAAGATCTCCTTCTCCATTGCCGCGCCGTACAATTCCGAGGAAGACTACTGTGGCTACAAGGGTGTGCAGGCTTTTGGAACGGCCAGGGTCTACAGCCGCAAAAACACGCCCAAAGAATTCATGGCGGCATTCCGCA
>CAYNVA010000340.1:0-6102 GCA_964400575.1 uncultured Thermodesulfobacteriota bacterium
CGCAGTGGGTCACCGTAAGCTCCGGGATTTCGCGCTTGAGCTCGGCGATGACGCCCTGAACGTCCTCCCCGATAAGCTGCGGCACGCAGGTGTTGATGATGACAATGATTTTCGGCTTGTACTGATGGTAGACGTTCCTGATCTGCTCTTTGAGCTTATCCTCCCCGCCAAAGATCACCTCGCGCTTTTTAAGTATCGTGCCGATGGTCAGAAGTCGCGAGGGCCTGCAGAACATGGAGCCGATCTGGTTGCCGAACGTGCAGGCCTGGGGGCCGTGCAGTATAGGGATCACGCCTTCGATTTTTCCGAGATTGGCAAGGGCGATGCACGAGGAGCAGCAGTGTTCATAGGACTTGAGAGGCATGATATGTCCCTTCTTTGTAATCCTGCCATTTTCAGGCTCTGTGGGTACGGGCGCCTGCTTATATCCTGCAGGTCGTACTTACACCCAGGGGCGCTTGAAATTAAAGGGGGCAGCAGAGCCCTTTATTTTGCCATGTATAAAGTCGGAATAGCTGCTGCTGTTTTTTTTTACCTTCAGCGCAAGCAGCGCTCTTATTATTTTTCAAACTTTTCACCCGGGCTGCCAGGCGCGATTTTTTTGATACTGTTGCCAAAACTGAATATAAAAGACTACAGCCCGCCTTCTGTTAACGGTTGTAACCGCCAGAACTCTATGCGCTTGTTGCACACGGCAGTCAATTGGTTTTTTTCTGTCTCTGCCTGGCCCGTGTGTTTTTGCACCGGCGTCACCCTATGGGGCGTCGAAAGAATGCCTGACTGCTCAATATGGTGATCAGGCTTTTTTATATAGGTGCACCTTACATGTCATAGCTGATGCGCTGCCGTATGGCAAGGTCAAAAATTCCCCGAATTTTTTTTAGATGGCAGGATGGTCTCGCGCAGCGTGTCCACCATTTTTTGATTGTTTATGATAGAAGAGAAGTATGCTACAAGGCAGTAAGACCGTTGGGTTGAGGAACGAAACCCGACAATGAAATAATAGGCAAGGGGTTTCGCCCTGAACCTATCCAATATTTTGATCTCGGTCAGGAAGAAATCGCGCGCCTGTGGCTGAATACCCCGCAGGCTCAATAGAGCATTTCGGTTTTATTTCGGTGGACGCACTTTGTGGTTCCACCCTGGGGGTTCAGGCAGACACGCAGGTCTGCCCCTACACAAAATTGTTGCATTCATTGACTTTAATTGTCAGGGAAGGAAATGGACATGAAGTCCAGCATACATGTTAAGCGCACGTTCAAAATCAATGGGAAGGAATACAACTCCACTGAGGAAATGTCTGCTGGCCTTCGGGAGACATTTAAAAAGGCGATGGCTTCTCATGCAGACTCAGCTCGCCGGATAGATCCCGCAGCGGCGCGGACAAAAGTTGTTTTCAATGGCACGGAGTACGAGAGCATAGATGCTATGCCTCAAGATGTCCGCCGACTGTATGAAAAAATAGTAAAAGCAGCTGAAACCGGTGGTGCATCACCTGAGATCTACCCGGCAGATATCCCCAGCGGCCGGCAAAGAGAAACTGAAAGCCGTGGGGCTGCCCAGCAAGAGGATATCCCTCAGCCCCCCAAATTTAAAACTTCCTTTTCTCCTCGGACGCTTGCAGTGATTTTTATGCTCAGCGGGTTACTTCTTTTACTTTATTACTTCTGGCAAAGCAGATGATGGAAGATTGGATAAGAAGGTATTTCCCTGAGGATCAAATTGCGGACGTTCTGGATATATTGTCCGGGTACGGCACAGAAATTTGGCACAGGGAAGCAGAGCGGGTTAAGCGTGACGCAGTCATTATATCGAGTGGATCGCTTGAAAAGCTTAAAGCCACAATTGAGCTGGCAAAAAATGATTACCGGGATGTGCTCATTGGCGAAGAAATAGACCCGTGGGTCATCGGGGAATTGCTTAAATATAAAGCCTGACAGGCTGCGGCTGATTGCACCTAAACATTGCCTTGACATGCACTGGAGCACCATTCTATAGTTCTTTCATATAAAAGCGGGTTTCTGAAAAAAACGCCACTCGGCAGCCCAGATGAGCACTCCGCAGCCCTGCAGGGAGCCGGTCATGCTCCGCCACTGGGCGCGAGACCGGGGCCGAAGGAGAAAGGGGCCATGAACGACAAGCATAGGGTGCTTATCGTATCGCACCAGAACCTGGAAGCCGATTTGCGCGACACCGTGCTCTGGCGCAAAGACGTCATTCGTGAATGCACGGAAGACATCGTCCAGGGGCTTGCCCGGATCTCGCTGTTCAAACCGCAGCTCATCGTGATCGACTGGCTTGACGAGGCGCCGATCTATTCCCTCATGCATTCGATCCGCCACAATGACTCAACGAGGGAAGCCGGGATCGTGGTGGTCAGCAGGAACCTGACTGCCGCAGCCGAAAAGGAGCTCATCAACGCAGGCGCGAACCTGATCCTGCCGGTACCCCTCAATTCCGACCTGTGGAACAACCGCCTCGATCAATTGCTCAACGTAACTCCGCGCTACAACACCAGGGTCGGTGTCACGTTCGCCCTCTGGTCGATCAATCTCTCCCAGGACAAAGCCGAGTTTCAAGGCACAGCGCTGAACCTTTCCTTCAGCGGCATGCTCATCAAAACCAGCATGCAGCTGGACGTCGGATCAAAGCTGGACATCAGGTTCACGCTGCCGGGCCAGACCTGCGAATTGAATGTCGTTGGCCAAATCACCTGGAGCATGCAGGCGTCGGCCAGCGTCTATCGCAGCGGTGTCCAGTTCATCGTCATGCGCAAGGATGCACGCGAGCGCATCATGGCGTTCATCGATTCGAGCCAGTCGGGAAGCCCTTCGGCTATGCCCGGCCTTCCGGGCAGGGGCATGCCCGAGGAGACAGCCGAGTGGGAGCGGGAGCTGCGCATCAGCGAGGCCCGGAAGATGACCATCCTGGATACGGCAACAGAGGCCATCGTATCGGTTGATTCCGAGGGCCATATCCTTGAATTTAACAGGGCTGCCGAATCGGTCTTCGGCTTTCAGCGCTCGGCTGTTCTTGGAAAACTTCTTACCGATACCCTCGTGCCCCCCTCACGCAGAGAGGACCTGCACAGCAAGTTCCGCTGGCTTATCACGGAGAAGGACGACCTGTTTGATACACTGAAGTTTACGGCCACAGCCTTGCGCAGCGACGGCACAGAATTTCCGGCAGAGGTCAGCATGACGCCCGTGATGGTTAAGGGCAGGATGCTTTTCTCTTTTTTTCTCCGCGATGTCAGCGCCTTGCAGCAAGCTGCCGAGGAGCGGCAGCAGATGGAGGCGCAGCTTCAGCAGTCGCAGAAACTTGAGGCGGTGGGAACCCTTGCCGGCGGCATTGCCCATGATTTTAATAATATTCTTGCGGCAATTATGGGGTATACGGAACTGTCCCTTGAATCTACCCCGAAAGGAGCGCCGGCACGGAAAAACCTTGAGAAGATATTGAAATCGATCATGCGTGCGCGGGATCTTGTCAGGCAGATCCTTTCCTTTAGCCGCAAAGGCATGGATAGGCGCGAGCCTGTGCAGGTAAGCTCCATTGTCAAAGAGTCGTTAAAACTGCTCCGGGCGACACTGCCGTCATCAATTGAAATACGGCAGCACATAAGCGATGAGACATGCATGGTGCATTCAACCCCCACGCACATGTATCAGGTGCTGATGAACCTGTGCACCAACGCGGCGCATGCAATGAGTGAAGCCGGAGGCGTGATTGAGATTTCCCTGGATGCGGTTTTCCTTGATGAGCATCTGGCAACAGATTATCCCGATTTAAGCCACGGGGCATATCTGAAGCTGGCTGTGCGGGATACGGGCACCGGGATCGCCCCGGAAAACATACCCCGTATTTTCGAGCCGTTTTTCACGACAAAGGAGGCGGGCAAGGGCACGGGCATGGGTCTTGCGGTGGTGCACGGCATCATTAAAAGTCATGGCGGGGAAATACTTGTTGAAAGCAAACTCGGCAAAGGCAGCACCTTCCATGTGCTGCTGCCGCGGATAGAGGCAGCGGCAGTGAAAAGCCCCGGCGAAGAAAAGCCCTTGCCAACCGGCAATGAGCGGATACTGTTTGTTGATGATGAAAAAAATCTGGTCGAGGTCGCGCACGAGCAGTTTGAGGCCCTCGGGTATACGGTCGTAGCAAAGTACAACGGCCGTGATGCGCTGAAAGCTTTTCGGAAAGAGCCCGGCAGCTTTGATCTTGTCATAACGGATATGACCATGCCGCATATGACCGGCGACATTCTGGCCAAAAAAATTCTGGAGATCAGGCCGGATATGCCCATCATCATGTGCACCGGCTTCAGTGAAAAGATATCAGAAGAAAAGGTAAAGGAGCTGGGGATCAAGGCCCTGGTCATGAAACCGATGCCCCATGGAGAACTGGCAAAAACAATCCGGGATGTTTTAAAAGCCCATGTGCGTCATGCATCTCCCGCATAGACCTTCAGCTGGCAGCAGGGTGGGTGGGTGAACCCCACCATTCATTATTGAAAAACAACCGGTGGGTTGCGTCCGTTGTGGCGGAGAATTCTGCGCAGGGTAGAGGAAAGATTCCGGGCAAGCCGGAATGACGGAAAGGATGTCAGTTCGTAGGGTGCGCTGCGCGCACCATTTTAATCTCTTATGGGTACATTCCCCGAAGCTTGCTTCGTGTAAACATAGTATTGATAAAAGATTTCGCGGGAAATTCAGTTGTCACCCTGAACGAAGCGAAGGGTCTCTGGGGAACAATGCGAGATTAGAATGACTGCATAATAAGCGATACCCCCGCAGCTTGCTGCGGGGAGCTTCATTCCGGTGCGCGCAGCGCACCCTACTGCACCCTTCAATGAAAGTTAATGACTAAGCTGTTAAGAAAGGGGAATTATGCCGATAGCCGATTACAAAACCTACTGCAGTATGCTTGACCGGGCGCGGGAGAAGCGCTTTGCCTATCCTGCCATCAATGTGTCGTCGCTTGCAACCGCCAATGCCGTATTGCGGGGGCTTGCCGAAAGCCGTTGCGACGGCATTGTCCAGGTTTCAACAGGAGGGGCT
This sequence comes from uncultured Thermodesulfobacteriota bacterium, assembly GCA_964400575.1. Classification (GTDB taxonomy): domain Bacteria; phylum Desulfobacterota; class WTBG01; order CAIYCZ01; family CAIRTM01; genus CAIWCT01. The sequence continues at coordinate 5,058 of CAYNVA010000340.1, forward strand.
GCCTTTGCCTCAGGGACCTCGGTGAAGGATATGGCCCTTGGCGCCATTTCCCTTGCCGAGCATGTTCACCGCGCGGCAGCCCGCTATCCCGTCTATGTCGCCCTGCATACCGACCACTGCCAGGCAGATAAGCTCGACAGCTTTGTACTGCCGCTGGTGGCCGAGACCGAGCGGCGCCGCGCAGCGGGCCTTCCCAACCTGTTCAGCAGCCACATGTTCGACGGCAGCGCGCTGCCCCTGAAGGATAACCTGGATATTGCCGTCAAACTCCTTGAGCGCTTCAAGCAAAGCGAGCTTATTCTTGAGATTGAGGCGGGCGTTGTGGGCGGGGAAGAGGACGGGGTGAAGGCATCGGCATCGGCAAAGCTCTATACAACACCTGAAGATACGCTGGAGGTTGCCCGCAGGCTCAACGCGGTCAAGGCCGGCCGCTATATGCTTGCAGCCACTTTCGGCAATGTGCACGGCGTTTACAAGCCGGGCAATGTAAAGCTCAGGCCGTCAGTGCTCAGAGGCTGCCAGGTAGCCGTTGAGAAAGCTTACGGCAAAGCCGCACGGTTTGACCTTGTATTCCATGGTGGATCGGGCTCCGGGCTTGCCGACATCCACGAGGCCATTGACTATGGCGTGATCAAGATGAATGTCGACACCGACACTCAGTACGCGTTTACCCGGCCTATTGCAGATCACATGTTTAAAAATTATGACGGCGTTCTGAGGATCGACGCGGAGGTGGGCAACAAGAAGTACTATGACCCGCGCTCCTATCTGGCTGCGGCAGAGGCTTCCATGGCAGAGCGGGTGAAGCAGGCGGCAAGTGATCTGCGTGCTGCGGGCACGACCATGTTTACATCGTAGAGCTTGTTTTAAAAGTGTTTGTGGTGGGCACGAACCTGTGCTCTCCCTTTGTGCTTTGTAGGGTGGGTTAAGCGAAGCGAACCCACCACGGAGAGACAATGAAGTGCGTGTTTGCGGTTCTTTGCCCACCCTGCGTAATTTTTTCAACTTTTAAAACACGCTCTTAGAAAGGCGATTTCCCGATGGC
>CAYNVA010000341.1:0-2670 GCA_964400575.1 uncultured Thermodesulfobacteriota bacterium
ATCCGGCGTCAGGCGTGCATGCGTGCCGCGGGTATGAAGAAACATTGCTGGAAGGTCCTTTCATCCGGGATATAGCGTTATTTCAGGGCATGGTTTTAACGTATTGTATGCTCCCGGCAGAGAAAATCTACGGTACGGCTACAGCTACCAGAACAGTGAAAGCTTATTAAGCAGTATTCGCTGTCCTGCTGCCGGCGGTCTGAACGGCACAAAGCCGCGGTTCGACCAGATAAGCCACCGCAGCTGCGGATCATCAAGCGCTGCTTCAAAACTATACCGTATTTCTGTGGGGCGTCCGTTCGCGCTTGTTTTTGTGATCCGGGCGGTCATGCCCTTCAGCTTAACACTGCATCCGGGCGAAAACGGCAGTGAGTCGTCGCGAAAAGCCCTGTCCCAGGGCTGGCTGAACAGACCTCCTTGTATTCTGATGATAACCGTATGCGCATCAACACCTTCAATTTCCACTGCGGTTAAACCTGATGAAAGCAGCCGCAAATCCACCGTCGCCGTCGCGCTCCGGGAAACATGCGTTAAAAAGATATACGGCTGCATCATATCGATGGGCAGATTTACCATGATGATCTGACCTTTTTCCTGGTTCGGCAGCGTGGCAGCGCCCCGGTCGATGGGACTCTGAATGATGGAGGAAGTGACGGCTGCAAACGGAAGCAGCATCGGCCCCAGAACCATGTGAACGGCCACCCAGACAGTGCAAAGCATTCCGGCTGCCGCACGAGGCCTGCCGAAAAATGTTGACATGCTGCTTTTTAAGGATTGCCGTGCAAGCGCGATATACTGCATGACCAGCCCCATTCCGCCGAGGCCGGTAAAGAACAGAAGGCGGTCATTTGGATAGGTTGCGCAGGAGGGAATAGCGGCAAGCACCATACCCAGGGCCAGAAACCGTGACAGCCGGTCCCGCCGCAGCATGGGCCAGAGCATCCATCCGGTGAAGGCGAGAAATATGAGTGAAAAAACATATATGGCCAGCGGCCAAAAATCCGGAACCATTGTCCAGAGCGCGGAATTCGGCATGCCGAGCTGGCCCAGCAGAAGTATTGGCAGGCGCTGCACAAGACTGCCGAAAAAAAGCATCGGACTCTGAGCCGGATCAAGGTACAGGCCCGTACCGCTGGTGCCATAGCCAAGCCAGGAATACACAAACCGCCATATCACCACAACCGCAGCTGCGGGCACGAGGCACAAAAAGCGGGACAGCAGGCTGCCCCGGCTGATAAACAGCTCATAGGCAGCAAGGTAGCCGAAAATCGCCAGGGCAGATTCACCGCTGAGCAGCCCCAGCCCGAAACAGACCGGCGCCATCCAAGCTCCTGGAATCCAGCCCTGCTGCCGCCAGCGGTCATGCAGCAGCAGGGCGGTAATTGCAAAAAACGCGGAGATGACGCCATTGCGGTTTGAAATCCATCCAACGCCCAGGCCGCGCGCGTCATCAGCTGCATACAGCAGGGCCGCAAGACCAGCCACATAGAGAATCCGGACTGCCGGGAAATGCTCTTCCCAATAGGCGATAAAAAAGCGCCGGTAAAACACCAGAACAAGCATGCACAGCGAGCCATACCAGATAAGGTTATGAACATGCATGAGCCATGGCGCATCGGGATAGATGGTAAAATCCAGCCAGTGCGTTAAGGCAGACAGCGGGCGCCAGAACGCGATTTTGGTCTGCGGATTTGTCCACCATGGCAGGAAGCCCCTTTCAAGCCACTGCTGCCTGCCATTATTTTTATTCTGCAAAAAGACAAAAGCGTCCAACGGGGAGTCGGGCAAATCAGGGATACTATGGCGCTGCAGCATAATGCTGCTCAAAAAATAATCATCTGCCGCCAGTCCGGTGAATACCGATGGGAGCAGCAGGACAGCACCCGCCAGCACCAGGATATAGGCGCGTGAGCCGGCCAGCCATTTTTCGAGAATGCTGGAGAATAGTTTCATCTCTTTGGTTGTCCCTGAAACCTGCCGTGTCGCTGATGTATATAAACTGCTGAAGGCAAGCACTGCATTCTATTCTATACTAAAAAATTCTATTTACTAACAGCTGTTTCGTCACAAAATTATCAAGATATTTTTATCAAAAAGAAAGATTACGTGTGACCGTCGTCTTCCACAGCTCTCTGCTATGGGTGCCTTCACTGGCACTGAAGCAGAGCTTACCGTTAATAGCGGTGAAATCACCAGGAGAGGAATCTCCATCGGGGTTTATGTCCTTCACCATTTGCTGCCGTAAAAACTCAAGACTGAGGGGACTATTTGATAAGATAACCTTTCATCCTCTCCAGGGCTTCCTCAATATTCTCTTTTGAGTTCGCGTAGGTGAAGCGCAGGTACCCTTCAGCGTTTTTGCCGAAATCTATCCCCGGCGTGCTGCCGACGCCCGCGCCCTCAAGGATAGCATAGGCAAGTTTGAGTGAGTTTTCTTCAAAGCGTTTGGCATTGGCCAGGATATAGAACGCCCCGGTCGGCTCGACGGCAATGCCGAACCCCAGCGCACGCAAACCCTCCAGCAACACAACGCGCCGCTCATTATAGAGCGCCTTCATCTCTTCCACCTCTTGTTGGCATTCTCTGAGAGCGGTGAGGGCCGCCCTTTGAACAAAGGAGTTCGCGGAAATGAAAAAATTCTGATGCAGGGTCTGCAGCGCCCGCATGTAT
>CAYNVA010000342.1:0-7515 GCA_964400575.1 uncultured Thermodesulfobacteriota bacterium
ACCTGTGCGCCTCCCCGGATATGACAGGCTGTGCCCTGGCACACATGGACATGGTTGCGGCCCTGCGGGGTCAGGCTGAACGCGCCGTAAAAGGTGATAATCGAAAAAACCTGGCTGGCTGGTATGCCAAGACAGCTGCTCACATACCTGACTGCTGCTTCCGACACATACCCCTGGTGCCGCTGTATATCCTGCAAAATACTGACAACAGCAGCGCGGCCGGATGCATGTTTTTTGATATACCTGTCAAAAACTTTTTTATCTTCTGCTTCCACAGTGGTCTCCGTCAAAGATATATCCTGCCCGTACACTCACGGGCATTATTGCCGTAATTTTTTCAAAGTTGTGTTAACCATGCCCTGCACACGGGCTGTTTCGTCGGGGCTGACTATATATGCCTGCTGCATAGCCATGTATGCTGCTACCGGGAGCAGAGGCTTCGGTTCAATGGTAATTGTTGTCGTGCCGCCTGAACGCTGATACAGCGAAAAAAACCCTGTCTGCACAGCCTGCCTTCCTGAGCGCAGCCCCAGTGACGGATCATAGAGGCAGCCTGTCGGGCAGGGTACAAAAACAGCCAGAAAGCTTGTCCTGCTTGCGAGCGCCCCGCGCACTTTTTCGATCAGATCAAAGGGATAGGAAGCGCAGGCTGTTGCCATAAAGTCGGGCCGTGACGAGCTGACCCTGTCAAGGATAATGCGCATGCCTTCGAGCCGCTCACTGAAGCTTTTGATGCTGTCATGATTATAGTTGGAAGCTGGCGTGCTTCCATGCCGCTCAATGCCCGCCTCGTTTAAGAAACATATGACAAAAAGCCGGCTCTTTGAGCGCTTTGCATCCTGCAGCAGGGAAAACATATCCTCGAAGGCGCCCGACTCACCTGCTACTGCCAGTATCTGTGCCGGTTCGCTTTTTGACTCTGCCGGTTGCAATTCCCGCGGCGGGAATGTTTGCCAATCGACAGAGGGAAAAGCCGCGACATTGACACCGGGCTGCGCACCTCCATAGGGATACCGGCCATGATCAGTCAGGGCTTTTCCGATAATTCTGACTGCCAGGGCCTGTCCGCAGCCGGGACATGAGCGCAGGGCTGAAACAAAGGGTTCAGCCGCCGGCAGCAGCCTGGGCGTAAATACTGAAAAACGATCCATTGTTTGCATGGTCTTTCCCATACGCTTAAAATTATTTCACCTCCGGGGTCAGGGCTATCGCATCGTTCGGGCATTCGCGGCTACAGATGCCGCAGCCCTTGCATATATCCGGATTCATATCATAGTACCCGTCATCAACCTGCATGATGGCCGCGTCAGGACAGCTCAGGTAGCAGACGGCGCATTTAAAGCAGCTCGTCCGGGTCCAGACAGGCTTTTTCTCACGCCAGACAGTGCCGGTGTATGCCCCGACTAGGCCTGTATCCCCGATACGGTATGCTTTTGCTATATGTCGCAGTTCTTTCTTCACGTGTGTCCTCCGCAGACTGCACAAACCCGTACATCAATCATACCCGTGGGCTATTTCTGCTGCCTCCCGACGAGATATTCTCCCTGAAATGCTACGCATTCAATATAAAGGCCTTTGACTCCACCGTATCCGGGATACACCTCACCCAGCAGTTCGATCTCTCTGCCGACCATGGGCACCAGCGTCGCCCAGGTAAAAGTTTTTGTTTTTTTCTGCTCTTCGGTCAGAATCCGTTCAAACCGGTATGCGCCAAGGCTCTCGGTTACTGCTTCGCCTTTTTTCAGCGTCGGGTAATAGAGTGTACCGTCTTGGGCCAGCAGAAACACCTTGCTGTTGCGCTCAGCGCTTTTCCGTGCAGCGAAAAGCTCTTCGTCAGTATAGGGCTTACCATACGGCTTTTTTTGAGGCTCCGTCGTGCCGCTAAAAAGCGAGTTTCCCTCGACAAGCACTCCCTTTATTGTTTTGCCCTCTTTCTGAGCCGCAATAAAACGGTCCTCAAGGCTTTTCAGTCTTTCCACGCGTTTTTCCGAAAGACTCTTTTCCTGCGCAGCAACCATCTGCGCAGAAAAAAACAGTGTCATGATGCACAACAGAATAATTGCTCTATATCTCATGGCTTTCTCCTTTATTCTTCTGCGTTTTGATCTTCTCTCATGTTATGTCTTTTGATTCAATCATACCCTGGCTTCTTGCGCGCAGGTCCTTAACAATCAGATAGGTCGATACGACAAAGCCTCCGATGATCACCGACATGATCGGCCAGTTGATATGCACCCATGGCTCCTTGAGCATGCCCCACTTTGACAGTATCTCAACATCATTCCAGAGAATGGTAACCGTGGGGATGGCATAGCGCAGGTTTGCCCCGAACCGGTCATAGCCAAGCAGCTTGTAGGTTAGATAAAAGAAAAGTGAGAATGAAGCAAAGAACAAAATATAGGTAAACCAGGAATATACACCGAAGAGTTCCTCGTCATAGCCGATCATCAGCAGCACATAAAATGCCCAGGTCACCATGATATATTCAAAAAATGTCCGGGGGCCGTAATTGTCCACCTTGCCGGTGGCGATGGCGCCCCGCATAAGCCGAAGCTTTTTTCTGAGGTAAAAGATTAAGTTGCACCGCACGCTCTCCTGAAACAAAAGGTAGGCAAAAACCAAAAGAAACATCATATAGGTCCAAGTCATCATCCGGTATTCAGGGTAGCTTCCGTTCCAGGTATAGGTTACCCCAAGGCGGTGGCCGCCATACATGAGGCTGTATTCGAAGGCAAACCAGCAGGACAGCCCAGCAAGAATGCCGATGAAGCTCTGCCAGCCGTCTGATTTAAAAAACCGCGTCAGGTACAAAACAACAAATCCGGTTATGGCGCAGCCCCAGGCAAAATCATATTTGATCGCAGGATTGTTTTTTTCAATCAGTACCATAACGATATGGCCGATAGCCGACAGCCCGAAAATCCAGACCAGCGATATTGCCGTATAAAAAATCGATTTCAAACTAATGGGTTTTTTTGTGGCCATTGCATAGATCTCCTTTCTCGAAACAGGGATGCGTTATATAAAATTCAATTTCGATAAAAATTTATTTTTGCTGCATATTTCCCTTTGACCTGGACATATGACGGGCAACAATTTCAATGGATTTCACAAACTCACGAACTTCATCCTGGGTCAGCTCGCACAGAAACTTTTCAAGATACTGTTTGCGCGCGCGCATCAGGTAATCGAGCATCTTTTTACCCTTAGCGCTCAGGCTCACGAGCACTATTCTCCGGTCTTCATCATCCCGCTGCCGTTCAAGCAAACCACTCTGGAGCAATCGGTCAACCATGCTCGTCATGGTGGAAAAAGAAACTCCGTGCAGCCTGCTCAGTTCAGCCATGGTAAAGGTTGCCTTATGAAAAAAACTGGCGATCACTTTTATCTGAGAGCTGGTCAAATCAACCTTGATAAGCTGGCTGGGATTTATGGTTTTTGAAATTTCATTGTACGCCAGAAAAATGCGGTTCCCTATTGCATCCCAGTCTTTCCCCCTCCGTTCCTTTTTCATACACGCCTCCTGCAAGTAAACAACTATAGAACACACAATTATTTTTTAAGCGTCTGTCCCATAACATCGGATGGAAACGTTGACATTGTTCCTGCAAGCAGCTGGAGAATATCAGGCCGCTCCGCCATAATCTTCGGCATAAGCGATTGCAGCCTTCCGCCAAGCAGGCCAACAGCCGTGTAGGGATTAAATGTTGCAGGAAAAGACTCGGCGCCCATAAGCCCAAAAATATAATCAATCACCTCGGGTTTCGAAAACATATAGGCAAGCCCGAAAACCGTTAAATAATCCTGATAGTCATACTGCTTAATATAGGTATTCAGCCACCAGTCTTCATATGCTTTAATCGCCCGCGGCGCTATCCCAAGCTGCTGCTCCTTCAGCGCAGCCGCCAGAGCGCAGCCGCCCTTCCACCCCGTTATCATGGCGCCCAGACACTCAAGCTCCTGGCAAGCCCCGGCATCGCCCACGATGATCACGTTGTTTCGGAAAGGTTTGATCACCGGCGAGTATATGTATTCAACGGCAGCAAAATCCCGCTGCATCGTAACCCCTTTGAACCATGCGGCATATCGCGCATCCTTAAGTATCGCTTCTGTGGCAAGGGTAAGATCAACCGAACCTTCCAGCGTCAGCACGATGAGGTTCCATTCATCCCCCTCGGCCCGGGGCAAAAGAAACAGATACACGGGCTTGTCATTGATATAGGTTACGGCTGTTACGATGGAATCGCCCTGGGGAGAATGAAATCCCTTGATGAAACAGGATTTTACATAAAGAGTGGATATATGCCTTCTATTATTGTTGAACCCGAGCTTTTCTACAATTCTTGAATTTGCTCCGTCTGCGGCAATCACATAGGAGCCGATAAAGGCTTTATCCCCTGCCTGCACTACCACGCAACCAGGCCCCATCTGGAAATCGGTGCATTCGGTTCCGGTAAAAACATCAACATGGTCGCACTGAATATCCTCCAGGAGGCACTTGATTAATATGTCCTTGTCATAGGAAAGGGCAATGGGCGCGCCCTGGCTTGGCTCGCCTAGCCCGAACTGCATCTTTTTCATGCTCGGCGAAAACATGTGCCAGTTGTACAGGTTCTTTACCGGGCCGGTATAGGGAAATGATATGCCGCTGGCGGAAAAGCAGAACCGCTTATCCTTTGCATTATAATGGAAGATATCGCCAAAAAAATATTCATTCGGCGGCAGCAATGACTGGCCGCATGCGCGCGTGATTGCAGACGGGTCTTTCTTTCTGTCAAGCACGGCAACGTCAAAACCATTCTGTGCGAGCGCCTTGGCAGCAAGCAGCCCGGCTGGCCCGGCACCGACAACAATGACATCATATCTTTCTTTCATATGCATGCTCCTTTTTTCATTCCTGCTGAATTTTTTCTCAATACTCAGTACTGGTTACCCGGCACTTTATTATAGTTTCATTCTCGGCTCACACCCTTTGGTTGCCTCGGCAAGCACTTCTGCCATCGGCTGAGACATCTTTGCAAGCTTCTGCATCATGGCTGGCCGCTCCTTCTGTATCGTTGGCAGCAGCCTCTGCATGAGCTGCCCGATATGGGTAATTGCAGCATACGGATTCCAGCACGGCGCAAGCGGTTCCTTCACCAGGCTGAAGAGGTAATTCAGGTCATCCTCGGTATCCAGCACATAGGGCAGGGCAAAATTCATGATGTATGCTTCATGCGGGCACTTCTCAATGTAGGTGGCCTTCCACCACTGCACATAGTCTGCGATGCCCCGCGACGCGATACCGATTGCATCCTCCCGTACCGCAGCAGCAATGGCCCCGCCTGCCTTCCAACCGCTGATCATGGCGCCGGTATTTTCAAGCTCCTGACATGCGCCGGTATCCCCGGCAAGAAGCACCCGGTCTTTATAGGGCTCAAGCACAGGAGAAAAAATATACTGTGCAGATGCAAACGGACGGAGCTGCTCTGCGTTCTTAAACCAGGCTGAAAAGAAGGGGCTGTCATGCATGAACGAGCGGGTAACTTTTTCAAGATCAGCCCGGGGGTCAAGTGCAAGAAATGCAACAGTCCATTGATCCTTATACGGCCTTGGGAAAATGAACATGAAGCCCGGTGCTGCAGTTTTATAGGTGATACTTGAAATAAGAACATCAGGATCCGGCAGGGATAGATGCGCCATATGCCAGCCCCTGCTCAGAAGGTAGCTGTAAAATGTCCTTCCTGCATTAAATCCGCCTATCTGTGCAATGCGGGAGTTGGTGCCGTCTGCAGCGATAAGATAGGCCCCTTGAAATGTTTTACCGCTGCCGCTGACTTTCACGCCATCCTTCATTGATTCAACGCCGGTCACATCTATACCGGTACACACCTCGACTCCTGCATCCTGAACTTCTTTCAAAAGGCAGCGGAGAAGTATCTCCTTGTCATAGGCAAGACCCACAATACCAGAGTCGCCCTTCTTTCGTGTCACCTCAGGCAGACCAAACGGCATCCTGTTGCCGCAGGGGGAATAGATGTGCCAGGCATTGCAGTTCTGAACCGGGCCGTCATAGGCAAAGGAAAATCCGTTTTTGACAAATCCGATGCGCTTTATCTGCTGATTATAATAGACAAGATCATCAAAATAATAATCATTTACGGATACAAGGGTCTGCCCGCACATCCGGTCAAGGCGGGTAATATCAGCCTTGCGCTCAAGCAGAACAACGCTCAACCCCGCAAGCCCTGCAGCCTTTGCTGCAAGCAGGCCGGAAGGCCCGGCGCCGACAATGATGAGATCATATTTCTTTGTCATACGTTGACCGCCATTTTTCCGAAGCTCATTTCTATTTGTTTATTTTCTTAAGCCTTGTTCCTTTTGCGATTCACGAACCACGGCTCACGTATTCGGAAACCCCGTAGCAATAAAACCCTTCATTTGCTCCTTAATCGGCAGCATGCTTACCTGCTGCATCATGCTGATAATGTCCGGCCGTTCTTTCTGAATCTGGCCGATCTTGCCCAGGATAGAAGCATTGACGCTCTTCAAAAGGTTATAGGGGTTCAGCGAGCAGGGAAGCGTCTCAGTAACAAGCTTGTTGAGATAGGTTGACACATCCTCACCGGCAAGGGCTGACGTGAGCAGCTGGAGAAACTCGGTATGGTCCTGAGACTCGGGGAAATGCTGCTGCCACCATTCGGTATAATTTTTAACGCCTTCGGCATTTGGTTTGTTCTCACGCAATGCCTCGGTGATTGCATGGGCTGCCTTCACGCCGCACATCATTGAGCCTGTACACTCAGCCTCAACTGTCCAGCCTGCATCGCCTGCAATAAGCACATTGTCTTTAAACGGTGTCGGCGCCGGTGACCAGATATTGGCCACATGGGCCTGCTGCTTTCTGATAACCGGTTGGGGGAACCATTTTGAAAAAGGGCTGTCGATGATAAAGCGGTCGAGCTCTTGCTTGTAATTGAGTTCAGGATGCGACGGCCCGCCGGTATACACCCAGAATTCATCTTCAGCAAACGGGCTCGGCTCAATCCAGATCATAATGGGATACTGCGTCTTCTTATGGAACAGCATGGGATAATTGATGGCCTCAGGATAGGGCAGATTAAGGCCGGTCATGTAGTAACTGACGCCCACAAGGGTTCCGTAAAATGTCCGGTTTTTGTTAAGCCCCAGAATTTTCACCAGCCGGGAATTTATGCCGTCAGCAGCTATGGTGAAAATGCTTTCGAACACTTTTCCCTCTGCCGTTATATGCTGGTTAACCTCTTTCTGTCTGCTGAAGCCAACAACATTGGCGCCTGTAAAAACCTGAACGCCGGCTTTTTTCGCATCGGCAAGAAGGGTTTTGAGAAGATGTGACTTGCTGTAGGTAACTGACAGCCTGCCCCTGCTCCCCTTCGCAACATTGTTTTCGTAGCTTCCGAGCTTTATGACATGCTGTGCATCAGAGGTATAGAGATGCCATGCATAAAAATTCTTGTACGGCCCGTCATACGGAACGGTGAATCCCGTCACCGG
>CAYNVA010000343.1:0-9537 GCA_964400575.1 uncultured Thermodesulfobacteriota bacterium
CAGAGCGTGCTTCAGAAAGCAGCGCAGCAGGGTATTTCGCGCATTGAGTTTTCAGCGCTTATAGAACCGGCACAACCCTTTTTGAAGGAGAAAAGCGGTGAGGGTTCCACGCAGACCGGAAGGTGACAGGACGAGCATATCTCTGAGGATGACGTCGCTCATTGATTGCTTCTTTCTGCTGATGATTTTCTTTCTGCTGACCATCAGGTTTCAGGCATCGGAAGGCGTGCTGCAGAACAGGCTTCCGCAGACCGATGCGCCGGGCATTACCGAGCCGCAGCAGGATATGGAAATCGTGAAGCTGCGCATCAAGCTTGCCATAACCGGCGCGGAACAGCCGAAGATATACCTTCAGGATCGTCCCATCGCCAGTTATGACGATCTGGCGCTGTATCTTGGCAAGTTGCCTGCAGATACTCTGCTGGTCATAGAACCCGAGCCGCGCGTACCCTACAAGTATGTCATCGGCACGTACAACACCTGCCTCAAGGCACAGAGGCGCAATATCGTCTTTGCCGTGCGCCAGGGGTGAGCATGAGGAAGTCTGCAAAAATGAGATGGCTTTTTTTTCTGCTGATTGGTTTTTTTGTGGCCGCCCTCGGCGAAATGTCCGCCCGGCAGGCCCATGCCGGCTCATTTTCCGGAGCCCTTCCCGGCCTGCAGGCAGACCAGATAGACTCCACGGCACAGATGCGCACAGCCCTTGATCTTATCGGAACATGCTTCAGCGATGCGCGGGACCGGGGGCAGCTTACCTTCAACCTGCAGAAGCTCATCATCACAAAATCCGGCGAATGCATCAGCCGGCTTTCCGAAATTATGCAGGAGGCTGATAGTGCACCAGACAGCCGCCAGGAAGAGTTGCGGCTGCTTTTTAAACGCAGCAGAGAAACGCTTCATGCTATTTATGATTACAACCAGAAGAAAGTTGAAAAGCTTGCAGAAGACAAGCTCGATACGGTGAAAGATCAGGCAGCATTTTTTGCCAGCTCTGAGTGGCAGGAACCGCAGTACCTTGTGTCGCTTGCCAGTTACTGGCTGAGCTGGGGCGGCTACTACGGGGCGCTGCTGTACCCGGCAGGTGACGAGGTCCGCTCTGAGCTTCTCAATAGCGCGACAGCCGGATTTGCCCGGACATTTCTTGATTTCCGCGAGGCGACAATCACTGCGCGCAGCCTTTTCGGCCGCGCCCTGTGCTACCGGGAGATGGGCAAATACGACCGGGCGCTGCAGGACCTGAATTCGGTTGCCGCCAAAATCGGCAAAAGCGACCCGCTCTACGCACGTGTCCAGTACGAGAAAGTCAGGCTCACCTTCATAACGGGCAATTACGAAGCAACCCTCAGCCAGATCAGGGAGCTTGGGGAGGATGTTTCTGCAGACAAACTTTCAAAGCAGATGCGCGATACATTGATGCAGATGCAGGCAAAGGTTGTCCTTTCCCGGATGGAGAAGCGCCTGGCGCAGCAGGGCCTGCCGCAGCGTCAATATTATCGGGAGGCTCTGCAGGAGCTTTCCCGAGCCGCAGGCACTGACGAGGCGATGGCAGCCGAGCTCTACCGGTTTGTGACGGACCACGCCCCGGAGATTGAACGCTTTTCCGGTACTGGGGGCGAAGGCATTTCAGATACGGAGCTGGGCGGCATCGGATGTCTTGCCATTGCAGACCGGCAGTTTCAGCAGAAACGCTATGATGCAGCCCTTGAACGGTACCGCCGATTATACGTGGCACCTGACCACCGTGTGGGCAAGCGACGGGACGAAGTCTGCTTTCGCCTTGCCTGCTGCCTGGCCGAAAAAAAGCGCTGGGCCGAAGCAGCCGCAGCCATCGAGCCGTTTTTCAAGGAATTCCCTGCATCATCCCTGGTATCAAAAGCTGCCTGCCTGTATTATGCAGCTGCGGCAAATGCGTATCGGACCCAGCCGTCAGAGAAAACCTATGGCCGCTATATTGCCGCCACTCAGTCGTATCTGAATAGCTGCGCCGACGGCAGTGACCAAAGCGAGGCGCACTTTCAGCTTGGCACATACTATAAGAAGACCGGGAATCAGACCGAGGCATTGAAGGAATTTGCCCAGGTTGCCGCCGACTCACCCAACTTTGTGCATGCCTTCTCAAGCATCATGCAAGCTAAAATCGACGAGCTTGAGTCTCTTGCGCGTGAGGGCAGGGCAGGGGCAGAGGAAGGGCAGCGGCTGCACAATGAGGCTCAGCGACAGATAGAGGAGGTGCGGCCCGCCGTCATGAAGGTCAGGGATGAGGAAGACAGGAAAGAGCTTGAGGCACACATTGCTCTGCTGCAGGCGCGGCTGTTTGCCTGCAGCACTGATGCATCGGCGCCGCGCAAAGCTTTGCAGGCCCTTGATCGGTTTGAAACGCGCTTCACCGGTTCCAGGCAGCAGGATCAGCTCCGGGCATCGGCGCAGGCCGTGCGCATTGAAGCGCTGCTGCGGCTGGGGCAGGGGCATGAGGCTGAAACCGAAATCAGGGGCTTCCTGCGCGATGGCGCCGACAATGCCACAATCTGGCCGCTTCTCAACGAGCTTGCCGGTAGACTGTACGACCAGTCGCGCTCGCTCAGAGATGCGGGCTATGGCGCAGGGGACGACAGCCGGGCCGCCATGGCCCTTATTGTTTATGGGCGGCTTGCAGGCATGGCAGGCCGCATGCCGGCCTATGCCCGGTATCGCGATGCGATCCTGCTCAGAATAGCTCAGCTCTGCACCGACACCGGGCAGCTCACGCGGGCAAAGCAGCTCTATCAGGACAAACTCCTGCGAGACCCTTCATCGGCCGACGCCGTCAGCAGCCTGGGGCTCATCTATGAAAAGGAAAATCGCTGGGAGGATGCGCTCGTCATGTGGCGCAGACTCGGCCAGGGCATGCAAGAGGGCAACCAGCACTGGTTTGAGGCCCGCTACCGAACGGCACGGAGCCTCGGGATGCTGGGGAATGCTGTGGAGGGATGCCAGGTACTGACAACGACCGAAGTGCTGTATCCGGCCCTTCGTGACGATGAATATAAGCAGCGCTTTCTGCTTCTGCAGAAGGAGCTGTGCGGAAAGAGCTGATGTTTAAGTTTTCAGAATTCCATGCCGGGCTGGATCGGACGCGACCGCAGGGAATTCGCAGCGGCGAACCTGTCCCCTGCAAAAATACAAGGGGGCTTATGAAAAAACAAAATCTTTCATTAAAGGAGAAAAACCATGATGCCCAATGAACTCAGTATCTATTTTACCAATCCAACCTTTATCGCCCTTGCACTGCTGTCGCTGTATTCGGTAACCGTGATGATCAACCAGGCATATTACCTGTTTTCAAACAGGGAGCAGGTGCCCGAACTTTTGAAGCTCCTTGAGGCTGGCCGGGGCGGATACAAGGACCTTGTTTCGTTCCTGAAAGCAAAGGATACGCCCCACCGCAGGCTGATCAGGGCCGGGCTCAAGCTTAGTGCTCAGCCCGTGGAAGCCCTCAGCGCCCTTCTGACCGAGGAGACAAAGGGGCTGCGCTGGGAGGCGGAGCACCGGCTCGCAGCGCTCGGGACGATTGCAAACATTGCACCCTTCATCGGACTGTTCGGCACGGTGATCGGGGTTATCCGTGCGTTTGAGGCGATCTCGGTAAAAGCAAGCGCGGGCCCGTCGGTTGTGGCAGGCGGCATTGCCGAGGCGCTCATTTCAACTGCTGCCGGCCTGTTTGTGGCAGTGCCAGCTGTTATCGCCTACAACTACTTTCTGAAGCGCTCCCGCAGGCTCGGCCTTGAACTTGAGCGCATCTCGACGATGATCGCCCTTCAGGGAGGTAAATGATCATGCATATAAAAACCACCAATGACACGCCGTTTCTGAGCGAGATCAACATGGTTCCCTTCATTGACGTGGCGCTTGTGCTGCTGATCATCTTCATGATCATTACGCCGGTCATGGTGATGAACTCGATCCAGGTGCAGCTTCCGCAGTCATCGTCGGTAAATCAGGTACCGACAAAAAATATTATTATTACCGTAAAGACGGACGGAGCCGTGTTTCTCAACAATGAGCAGGTAACCCAGGGGCTGCTCACCGATAAAATAACGCTTCTCATGGAGCAGAATCCCGAGTGCGCCGTGATTTATGCCGACCGGCAGGTTGCGGTCGCGCTGCTTGTTGATGTGATCGACCAGGTCGAGGCCGGCGGCATGCACAATATCAGCCTGACAACCGAGCGCAGGCAGCAGGCGCAGCCGGTAACCTCGGGCGATCCGCAACCCTCGAACAATTCATAAAGGAGCTGCGATTATGTATTCCGGCACAACAACGGGACAAAGCGCCAGGCCGCTGCGATCATTTGCGCTGTCCTGCTGCATACACGCAGTGCTTCTGCTGGCGCTGTGCAATCCAAACTGGGCCTTCATACGCCATTCCGGTGAGAACGAGCCTGCAACCATATCCATCATCTCCCAGAAGCAGGACGAAAACCGGTTTCTCTTCGAGCCAGCCATTGCGCCGCAGGCGCTCGATGAGTTCAGGGTCAAGGGCACGGATGCCTTTGACGAGCTGAAGGCGGAAAAAAAGCAGGACAACCCCCTGCCGAAAATTGAATCATATGCAGTGGTTCCTGATGTGCAATTTACACCCGATATACAGGTACGTGAGGACAGCAACCTCATCGGAGCTCCAACGCTCGACAGCTCGCTTCTTGCCGGGCCCAAAGGCGCGGCAAACAGCATCGGCACGCAGGGGCTGCCGTTCTACGGGGCGGGTGAAAAATTTTCAGGCTCATTTGCACGGGATATTCAGGGCGCGCGGAAAATGGGCCTTGATGTTGTTTTTATTTTTGACGCGACAAGCAGCATGGCTGAATTCCTGCGTCAGGTGAAAGTAAAGATAGCCAACCTTGTGATGTCGTTCAAGACCCTTGTTCCCACAACACGCATCGGCCTTGTGGCATACCGCGACCGGGGTGATAACTTTGTGACAAAAGCCTACCCTCTCACCCACAGGACCCAGCAGCTGCAGCAGTTTCTGCAGGGCATTGACCCGGTGGGAGGCGGAGACCGGGAGGAAGCCATGGACGAGGGGCTTCGCGTTGCCATCAACGAGTTTAACTGGGACAAGAATTCAAAAAAAATAATCCTGATTATCGGCGATGCCCCCCCGCACCGGGAGGACATGCAAAAAACAATCGATATGATTGCGAAGTTCAGAACTCAGATGGGCGGGATGGTGGCAGCCATTGATACAAGTGCTCAAATCAATCTGCTGTCCTCACCAGGCGTAAGCCGCACGGTTCTGCCGGAGTTCAGGCAGCTAGCCGAGGCCGGGGGCGGGGAGAGCGCGCGCATGGTTGATGAAGAAAAGGTAATCAAGCAGATGGTCGTGCTTGCCTTTGGTACAAAATGGGAATCCTATCTTGATGAGTTTTTAAAAAATTTATAACAGAGGGGAAAACTCAGCATGAACAGTCCTGCAGCGGCGATCAGACGGGCTATAGTCTTGAGTATGGCCCCACAGAAACAAGGGGGCAATATTAAATTTATACGAAAAAGAAGCCTATTAAATCCCCCTTTGAAAAAAGGGGACACAGGGGGATTTTTTGCTGCAGAACAAATCCCCCTCACCCCCTTTGCTAAAGGGGGAATTTTTTCGCCCCCTCTTTTGTGGTGCGCTGTACTAAGCATGATTCTGGTACTCTGCCAGGGTGCATGGTCAGCGGCAGTCTCTGGTGATGTGAGCAGCCTGAACATTGAGCGGATGGGCTCGGCATCTGAAATAAAAAGCGCTTTGAGCGTGCTTGAGTCAGGCTTTGCTGGGGTGAAAGCCCAGAGCGCGCTGTCATTTGATCTGCAGAAGATGCTGGCAACAAAGTCGGGAGACTGCGTCTCGCGGCTTGTGGAGCTGAGCCAAAAGGCTGATCTGTCGCAGGCCGCGCAGAAGGAGGGCTTTGCGGCAGCTTTCCTGAAAAACGGGGAGCTGCTGCACAGCATGGCTGCCTACAACCAGGCACGGATTGATACGGTGCTGGAGGAGCGGCTCAGCGGCGCAGAAGATAAAAGCGCCTTTTTTGCCTCACCAGAATGGCAGCAGTCGCAGTACCTGATATCACTTGCAAGCTACTGGCAGGGCTGGAACGGCTATTACGGCGCGCTTCTGTATCCGGAGAATTCGAAAACCCGCACGGACCTGCTGGAAGCGGCCATGGCCGGTTTTGCGCGTGCCGTCATAGGTTTCCAGGAGAAGTCTGTTGTCAACCGGAGCCTGTTTGGCAGCGCGCTTTGCTTCAAAGAGTCCGGGCGCCCTGAAAAGGCACAGCAGGAGCTGCAAAAGCTGATGGCAAAGCTGTCCAGCGATGACGGCCTGTACAGCCAGGCAGGCTATGAGCGGGCCCTGATCAGCTATCAGCTCGGGAAAAAGGAGCTTGCTTCAAAACAGATACAGGAACTGCAGGAGTCTGTCCGAGCCGGCACCACGGCACAGGGGGTCAGGGAAAAAATTAAAAACCTGCAGGCAACCATTGCCCGTGACATTGCAGAGAAAACCACAGCTGCTCTGGGGAGCGGGGGCAAAGGGTCAGGCCGTGATACGGTGCGCGAGCTGAAAAAAATCGCAGACTCTGACCCTGCACAGGCAGCCATACTGTACCGCTATGTGTTTGAGCACGCAGGAGAACTCGCCGATCTGCCGGATGCCGAGCTTGGGAGCATGGGGGCACTGGCACGTGCCGACTGGTATTTTGATAAAAAGCAGTATGACAAGGCAATTGAGCATTACCGGCGCCTGTACAGCTCGACTGACGCGGCCTTCAAAAGCCATCTTGACGATGTCTGCTTTCGGCTGGCTTATTGCCTGTCGCAGAAGCAGCAGTGGCAGGAAGCGCTAACATGTCTTGAGACCATGTTTGAAAAATTCCCGAAATCATCATTCGGCGGCAAAGCAGCCTGCCTCTATTACGCGGTTGCAGCACGCCTGTACAAGGCAAGCCCGGCAGAGGCAACCTACAGCCGTTACATCAAGGCGGCCGAGTGCTACATTAAAAACTGCCCTGACGCGCAGGATAAAAGCGAGGCGCATTTCCAGCTGGGTCTTTATTATCAGCATAAAAACAGGACCGCTGAGTCCCTGCAGGAATTTTCGCTTGTTAAAAAAGATTCATCCCATTTTGCCGAGGCGCAGCAGGCAGGACGCGCATCTGCCGCGGACAAGCTGCAGGCAAACAGTGAAAAGCTTGAGGAGCTTGTTCGACAGGGCAAGGGGAAATCAATTGAGGCGCTGCAGCTCTACCGGGAGACCGTCAAACAGGCAGAGCAATGGTACAAACAGCTGGGGGCAAAAACAGATGCTGCCGGGAGCATGGAGAGTGATTCGCACCTTGTATGCCTGCTGGCACGGCTGTACGTGCGCGGGCCTGAACCGGACTGTAAAAAGGCGCTTCCGCTGCTGCAGAATTTCGAAAGCAGGTTCCCGGTCACCAGGCAGCGTGATCTTTTGTACGGCATGGTAAAAAAGCTGAGGCTTGAATGCTACCTGCAACTGCATATGCTTGCTGAGGCAGAGCGTGAGATTGGCAACATCGCAGGCACCCCCTCACTTGACCGTGAGACCGTGGCATTTGTGCTTGATCTGGCTGACAAATACTCCACAAAGTCAAAGGATGCAGACAGCACTGCACAGGCTGCAGATAATGCGCAGACCGCACTGACCATCTATAAAAAACTGAGCGGCATTCTTGCTGTACATGAAACGTTCAGGGAGCTTGCAGCACCTGTTGAAATGCGGCTTGGCGAGCTTTACACCGCTATGAGCCAGCCCGAGCAGGCAGCATCCATATACCGCAAACGGCTTGAGCAGGATCCGGCATCCGCAGAGGCAATATATAAACTGGGCCTTATCTATGAACAGCAGAACAAGTGGCAGGATGCTTTTGAAACGTGGCAGCGATTTTCAAAAGGCCTGGCCCCGGGAAGTCCGCAATGGTTTGAGGCGCGTTACCGGGCAGCCGACTCACTGTCACGGCTTGGGAAGAACTCTGACGCCTGCCAGGTGATAGCAGCAACAAAGACTAAATATCCTGATTTCGGGGCAGGGGAGTTCCGGCAGAAATTTACGGACCTTAGCGGCAGGATCTGCGGCAGGGAGACAGCAGCTGCGCCGGTAAAACCGTGACAGGAGGCTATTAATGTACAGAGCAATAAGTAAAAAAATATTTTTTACCCTGTCGGCTGCTTTTTTGCTGCTGCAAGGCTGCGGGGTACTGTTCTTTACAGATGAGGACTTTGCGCGGAGCAGACGTGAAAGCGAGATTGCACAGTTTGAGCCATACCGTCAAAGCAATACTATCGATGCCTACAGGGAGTTCATCGCAAAATATCCCAGGAACATGTACGTGTCAACGGCCCTGGACCAGATAGACAACCTGGAGTTTGCTCCCTATGAAAAGACCGATACGATTGCAAGCTATACGGAATTCGTGGCACGGTATCCCAAAAACCGGCATGTCGTGAAGGCAAGAAGCCGCATTGACCAGGCCAATGTCAAGGGCTGCGAGAGCATCGATACTGTGCAGGGATACCGGGAGTTTCTGGAGAAGCACCCGGACAACATCTTCGTGCAGACCGCCCGTGAGCGGCTGCAGGATCTTGAGTTTCGCGAGCTTGCGCAAAAATTGCAGCAGCAGTACGGGTGTGATCTGCTGCTGTACCGGCTGCAGGTAAAGCGCCTGCAGAAAGAGCTACCGCAGGAATCAGGCATCAACCTGGGCGATTTTACCCTTTTTGCCTCGGTAGAACCCGCGCAGGGTAAAAAATATTTTAAGTCCCATCTTATCTACAGCGCAGACCTCTCGTCTCTTGCCCGGGCCCCGGCGGCAGTACAGGAAAAGATATTTGACTCGCTGATTTCAAAGCTCCTCATCACTCTTCTCAATCAATTTCGCGCCGCAAACGACATAGACGGGTTCAGCTTTGCGATCGCCTCTTCCGCGCACCGGTTTTACGGCGATGAAAAGACAGCTCTTGAATATGTATTGCCGGCACGGGAAGCCCGTTTGTTTGCACAAAACAGGTGCGACCGCTCGCAGCTTCTTGCGCAGGCAGCAGTAAGGCAAACCGCACAGCCTGCGCCGGCAACTGAAAAATCACAACCGGGCTCAGGAGGCCCTGCTCCGCTGAAGCTCGAGGGCGGTGATATTATGGAAAAATCCGCCGGCCGCCAGCGGGCGCAGGACTTCATTATGTCATCCACCTGGAAGCGTGCATGCAAAGACGGCACTGTGCATGAAATGAAGATGGTTAGAAAATGGAAGGATTTTAAAGGCGCCGGCGGCTTCAGCGCAAAATCCGTTATGCGCTATATCATTAATCAGAATCAGAGATATGCCGTTGCCAGCCTTGCCCTGACAGATATCAGCGGCAGCAGGCAATACTGGTGCATATTGTCACGGGGCGATGCGGGCCGGCCAACGGATATCGACACCTTCCGGCCACCGGCGGAACGGGATTTCCCGCTGCCGGAGTTTGCCGGGACGCCGGTCGGGCAGGAGCGCCATCAGTATGCAGGCAC
>CAYNVA010000344.1:0-2682 GCA_964400575.1 uncultured Thermodesulfobacteriota bacterium
TGTAAAATACCCTAGTGGGTCTTCACATTTGATTTTGCAGGATGAGATACTGTTTCTCGTAAACATCACCATTCCTGTCATTCCGGCTTGTCCGGAATCCTTACGCTGCGGTGGAACAGATTCCGGACAAGCCGGAATGACACTGAGAATTTATTTTTTCAATTTATTTTTACGTCTAATTCACATGTATTGGAATTAAAGGAAGGGTGCCTGCAACAGATAAATTCAAATGTGAAGACCCACTAGCCTGCAGCGGCACAAGAGGTGAAAGCGCTGCCTGCTAGAGAGAAGTTTTTACGCAACCACGACATGTCGCGGATGCAGTCGATTGCCGGGTGTGGTGGCTGCAGCGGAGCGACAGCGCGTATGCATTGCTGTGAGCTTTTTTTCAATCAGTAACTGCTGAGGCATTATGAGGAGGCTGCGCCCATGCATGTAAAAGACATGAAAATAAGCACGAAAATACTTGTCGGATTTCTTCTGGTTTTTGTCTTATTTACGTTTGCGGTTCTGCACCAGATAACCAGCATGAAAACTCTGAACACCGTGCACAGGCAGGGTGTTGCCAGATCAAAGAATGCGATTATGGTGAAAGAGATTACGCTGCATCTTGAGGCCTCCTCTGCCATTATTGCAGATGCCGCCTCAAACCGTACTGTCGGGGAGGCGCAAAAAGCCGTTGATGATTTCAGGCTGGCAGCTGCCGGTGATATGCAGACTATCGTCGCGATTGCGGATACCGATCAGGAGAAGCAGTGGGCCTCGGAATTTGTTGAGCATTATAAAAAGTATATAGCTGTTTCGCAGGATCAGGAGAAGCCCCTCAGCGAGCTGAACAGGGCTCTGGCTCAGGAGCGTAGTGCATGCAGGAAACCCCTTGACAGCATCATGCAATCTCTTGAGGATACGAGCATGGAGGGCGTGAAACAGTATGAAATCATCGAATCGCGTAGCAATTTGTCAACCGCAGTTCTCTGCCTGTTCGATTTTTTAGTAGTGCTGCTCATCGCCTGGTTTATCATGCGGCTGATTACGGTCCCCGTGGCAAAGACCGTTCATCTTGCCCGTGCCGTGTCCCTTGGTGATCTTGATGCCCAAATCGACGTGCGGCAGAAAGATGAAATCGGCGTGCTGGCCGATGCGATGAGAAAAATGGTGGAAAATCTGAAGGGGCTTGTTGCGGTGGCCGAAAAAATCGCAAACGGCGATTTAACGGTGAACGTACTGCCGCTTTCCGACAAAGACGCTCTGGGGCATTCACTGAAGAGCATGGTTGAAAAACTTTCCTGCACAATGGCCGAAATAAACAAGCTGGCAGCCAATGTGGCGGCAGGGGCCGGGCAGATGAGTGCCACCAGCCAGGCCATGAGCCAGGGCGCAATCGAGCAGGCAAGCTCGCTTGAGCAGATATCGGGCTCCATGAATGAGATAGCATCGCAGACCAGGCACAATGCGGAGAATGCCGGGCAGGCAAACATGCTTGCGGGTGAGACAAAAATGCTTGCCGAGCGGGGCAATGAGCGGATGAACCGGATGGTTGCCTCCATGCGTGAAATCAATGCGTCAAGCCGGAGCATTTCAAAGATCATCAAGGTTATTGATGAAATTGCCTTTCAGACCAACCTGCTGGCGCTGAACGCGGCGGTTGAGGCTGCTCGGGCAGGCAAATACGGCAAGGGGTTTGCGGTTGTGGCCCAGGAGGTCAGAAGCCTTGCGGCCCGCAGCGCCAAGGCTGCCCGCGAGACGGCCGAACTGATCGAGGGCTCGGTGAAAAAAATTGATGACGGCACGCAGATGGCGGACAAGACGGCAGCGGCGCTGAGCGAAATTGTTGCAGCTGCGGGAAAGGTGACCGACCTTGTTGCCGAAATTGCAGCTGCTTCCAATGAGCAGGCGCAGGGCGTAAGCCAGATAACGCTGGGCCTTGGCCAGGTGGATCAGGTGACGCAGCAGAACACTGCGCATGCCCAGGAGAGCGCGTCGGCAGCCGAAGAGCTGTCGAGCCAGTCTTTGATGCTGCAGCAGATGGTGGCTACGTTTGCTCTTGAGGACAACATGATTGACTGCACAGCTGAGACAGCGCAGCCGGGCGGCGGCGGTCAGAGGATGCTTGGCAAAGGTGAAGCACTGGTCGCGCCCAAAGCAAAGCCGGCTGCGCCCTGGGGCGGGGCGCCAGCCGGCAAGCAAACCTCTGAGCCGGTGATTCACCTGGATGACAGCGAATTCGGTAAATACTAGGCAGTATACAAGTGTATCTGCAGGCAATTGCCGGTGCTCTGCCGGGCATGCTAGAGCTTTTTTTTTTGTTCTAACCACGGGCCCTTATGGTGAGCTTTTGTTTCGTTTGCCCGTGCTCTATTCTCGCAAGAGAAACCGGCAATGATGTCATGTCATTGGCTCGAACCGCACGGGCTGCCCTCACCAAAAGCTCACCTGTGCGCATATGGCTATACTATTTTGAAAAATGCTCCAGTGATCGATCAAAAAAATTGCAGATACAGAGAAGGGCTTGCCATCATGAAAGAACAGAAAAGCACGAACAGAATCGAGGATGATTTCTACGATGATGACGATGAGGATACCCAGAAGGACAAGTACCTCACGTTTACCGTGGGCAAAGAGGACTACGGCATAGAAATCTCTCACGTCACGGAGATCATCGGCATCCAGAAGATAACCGAT
>CAYNVA010000345.1:0-4543 GCA_964400575.1 uncultured Thermodesulfobacteriota bacterium
GAAATTCAATAAAAATTTTTTGCGGCAGGTGCAGACTGCTGACAGGCCGTTCTGTTTTACCTGCCATGATAAGGATAAGTTTCATAAACTAAATCCCCATAAGCAGGCTGATGCTGACAGGGCTGTTTGTCTTAACTGTCACCAGAATGTGCCTGATCCTGCACAGGCGCAGTCAAACGCTGATGCTCCCCTCAAGGCAGACAGCGACACAATTTGCGCGGGCTGTCACGCACAACAGTTGAAAGCGCATCCGGCACGGGCTGATCATCTTGTGCAACCGTCAGAAAAGGTGAAAGAGTCGCTGCGCACATCCGGTGCTTTTTTGAAGATTTCAGGCGATACTATCAACTGTGTCACCTGCCATAACCCCCATGATAAAGGAGTTCTTGCACGAAAAGAAGCTGCTGCAGGAGCAGGCGAGCGTTTTTTATTGCGTGTAAACGGCGGGTATGAGCTGTGTGTTGCATGCCATGATGCTTTTACCCTAACCCGCCGCGGTTCAACCTTGCCGCCCAGCCGCAATGTGCTTAAAGCACCACCTGAAATACTGACCCCGCATAAACCGTGGGCTGAGAACAAGTGCAAGGCCTGCCATGCAGTAACCGTAGCGCAGCGTGAAAAACCGCAGCCCACACAGTTGTGTTTCAGACAGGGCTGCCATAAAATTGAGACGACGAACAAGGAGTTCATGCATGAAATTTCAGTTTTGAAAAATTGCTACTTCTGCCATGAGAACCATGCATCAGAGTACAAAAAAATGCTTCGCAGCAATGAAGAGCGTATCTGTTATACCTGTCATCCGCTTCTGCGTGATAAAAACGGCAAGCGGGCCGAGGTGCGGGATGCACGGATACTGCATACTGTTTTTACTGATTATGTACGGGGCCTTGAGATCGGAGCCGGCAATGAGTGCAATTTCTGTCACAGCCCGTCTCATAAGGCGCAGATCAGTAAACTTCCGACCGGCCTTTGCGCCGACTGTCATATTACTGTCAGAAATGCGCTTGTAAAGGCTGCCGGTGGCATGGTGAATCTGCATGACGGTTTTAATGAAAAATTATGCTCAGCATGCCATGACCCGCATGCGTCGGTGTTTAAGTATCAGCTTAAAAAACCGGTAGAATCGTACAAATAAATTTTTTTTATATTTAATCTTGTTTCCGGGGGATGACACTACCAGCAATGAATCGCCGCACTGCCACTGTATTCATGAGTATACTATGCGCTCTGATCGCTTTCAGTTGCCAGCGTTTTCTTAAGGCAGGTGAAAAAAGGGCTGAAGTGCCGCTGATCGAGGGCGCTTTCTATGTTGGCACGGATTCCTGCGTTGCCTGCCATGACGATGTGTATCAGCAGTTCAAAAAGACAGTCCATTCCCGCTTAAATGCCACTGAACTGAAAGGCATGCAGCGGGGGTGTGAGTCCTGTCACGGGCCGGGCAGCAAGCACCTGCAAACCAAGGGCAAGGCACAGGATATAATAAGCTTTTCCAAACTGCCTGCCGAGCAGAGCTCCCAGATGTGCCTGACCTGCCATCAGGGAGGCCCGACGATGGACTGGCGGGCTAACACGCATATGCTGAACGGTGTGGGATGCAATGAATGCCATAAATCCCATAAGATTACAGGTCCCAAGATGGTGTATCTTGGCGATCCTGATATCTGTTTCACCTGCCACCAGGAAAAGAAGGCACAGCTCATGCTGCCATCACATCATCCCCTTCGCGAAAACAAGATGAAGTGCGGCAGCTGTCATAACAACCACGGTTCTGAAAACAACAATTTAAAGAAACAGCGTTTAAATGATGTCTGCTTTGAGTGCCATGCGGAATACCAGGGGCCTTTTGTTTTCGAGCATGCACCGGTTGTTGAAGACTGCTCTATCTGCCATGAGCCGCACGGAACAATCGCCAACAACCTGATGCGTCAAAGTGAGCCGTTTATCTGCATGCGCTGTCACCGCGGCCATAAGATAAACCCCAAGGCCGGCGACTATCCTACGTCGGGCGCGTTTTTGACTTCGTGCGTTCAGTGCCATGCGGCAGTGCATGGCAGCGATCTTCCGTCGCAGGTCAATGGTGGAGGTCTCACGCGATGAATCGCCTCTTTGCACCCATTTCAAGCTGTCTGGTTGCCTGCGGGCTCATGTGGTACCCGGGCGGTTCTTTCGCCCAGGAAACGAAGAGCCCGCCGCAAAATAAAGAGGTAAGCGCAGCAGTATCCGGCGGCTATCATTTCTATACTACTGACGGAAATCGCAGTAAGGTCGGTGAATATGATGTGCTTCAGTCCGGGGCCGAATCGTTGTTTGACCTACAAGGCAGCAGCGGCAAAAACTATGTCGATATGAGCGGCCGCATGCTTGATGAGAATGACCAGTCGTATAATCTCAACCTTGATCTGAACCGTTATCTGCGCAGTGATTTCAGCTATATCCGTTTTCAGCACTACCTGGATCATGATCAGCTCAAGAACCAGGATTTTACAAAGGATTATAATACCGGGGAAGCCAATAAGCTTATCATATCGGAGTTACAGGCTAATAACACGCTGCTGCTCCCGTCACTGCCTTTTGTGAAATTCAACTTCGATGTGCGATCCTATCAGAAGCTTGGGCACCGGCAGGCAACTACTGTCGGTAAATGTTCCGAGTGCCATGTTACCTCGCGCAACAAGCGCGTCAATTCAAGTATCAACGATATTACCCCCGGCATGGAACTGTCCCTGGGGCCTGCAGTCATAACCTATAATCATTTGATACGCTCATTTACCGAACACGGGGCTGCGCCCATGGCCAACTACGGCGATGGAGCATCGTTTTTTCTGGTTAAAGGCCGGGCCCCGTACAGCCTCGTGCCTGACAGCCGCCTGAATGTCGATACGGTTAATGTACGGTCAGCCCTGCCCTGGGACTCAACCGTGTATGCCACTGTTCAGCACGGGAAGCGTGAAAATCTTGAAACACATGCCAGCGCTACCTTTAACAGCATGGCAACGCGCCTGAGTAAATATTTTTCGAAATATCTGACCTGCGATGTTTATTACAACAAGTACAGCCTTGAAAACAAAACCAGCAGCGGCATTGATCTTGATACAGAGCGCGGCGGGTTCGATCTTACTATACACCCAGTCAAGAATTCGGGGCTTACCTGCTCATATCAGTGGCAGGACATCGACAGGGACAATGCCGATCCGAACTCAACGCGTAAGAATACGTGGCGGATCACCTGGAATCAGCGGATTTTAAGAAAGCTTCGTTATAACCTGAAATATGAAAAAATTCGAGTTCATGAACCGCTTGTCATGAAAGATGCAACAATTCCGGGTCTTGTGCAGACAGCGCTTCCTAAAAAAGAAGACACCTATTATGGGAGCCTGAGCTGGAGTATGCTGTATAATGTAACGCTCAACACGAACCTGCGCTATGCAAATCTGCGCAACAGCCGTTATGATTCAGACGAAGATCAGTGGGAATATGCCCTAAGCCTCTGGTATGTGCCCCTTGAGCGCCTCACTTTGACCGGGGGCTATTCGCTTGCGAAGAATAAAGTGAACAGCTTCGGTACACTTAAAACCTATCACCTGAATGGCGCTGAAGGTCTTTTCGAATATGATGATATACCCTATGACAGCCGCAGTCAGACATGGAGCCTCTCGGCGGCGTATAAACTGACGACACAAATAACCCTCTCCGGTGATTTTGCCTACATCGACAGCATTGCCGACTTTGACAAACATGTCGATGGACAGAATATCGGCGGGTTCTCGGATCTTTCCATAGGACAGGTGCAAACTTCAGTCGGCATAGTCTATGCCTATAATAAACATTTAACGCTGCATTCCAGATTCATGTACCGGGAATACAATGATTACGATAAAAATTATTTTGACGGTCATTTCAACATGCTCAGCGTTGGAGCCAGTTGGTCATTTTAAATGAAAGGAGAGGGACAATGAATCTAGCCATCAGCTTTATTTTCATTTGCTGCGCAGTGGTTCTATGTCCGTGCAGCGTTGTGTATGCCATAACAGACAATCTTACCCGCAGTCAGATTCAGGAAGCCCTTGAGTTCGGCAGGGCAAACCAGCGCGATATAGAAAAAACGCTTATGAGCCTCTATGGTAGCGGCCCGGCCGCCCCGGAGGTGGTTGTGCGCACTAAGTGGTGCAAGCTTGCGCTGCTTGCCGGCATAAAGGCACAGCAGGGCAAAGATGTATCCATGCAGGAGCAGGATGCCATTCTGCAGGATGCAAGTCTTCAGATAGATATTACCGTGTACGGATCAAGCATCGAATTTGCCCGCAGCTATACGGTTCATGCCATTCAGGACAGCAAAAAAATTCTTCCCGATATAATCCATGCGGATCACTTTCAAGCTTCATCACATTCTCAAAACGCCAGTCAGGGCTTCTTCTCCTATTATGCAACAATCAGAGTTTATCTCAGATATGATACGCTGGCTTTGCAGAAGCCCTTCAGCATTGTCGTTGTCAGGCCGCAGGGATCAGATACGTATGAGATTAACCTGCAGAAATTTAAATAA
>CAYNVA010000346.1:0-5718 GCA_964400575.1 uncultured Thermodesulfobacteriota bacterium
TGCCCGATGTGCAGGGAGATGTTTTTCAGCACATGCAGCTCGCCGTAAAAAGTATTTATGTTTTGCAGTGTAAGCATAATCTAATACAAATTTAGGTATTTAGGAATTGAGGGATTTAGGGATTAAAAACCAACAAAAAAAACAATCCCTCAATTCCTATTCGTTAGTCGTTGTTCGTTGGTTGTTTGTTGTTTGAAACCATAAACGACCAACAATAAACAATCAACAATTTTGATCCCTTAATTCCTCAATTGTTTTCATTCATCTTTCCCGAGATAAACCTCGATGACTTCCGGGCTGGCCTGAATCTGCACGGGCGTCCCCCATGCAAGCCGAGAGCCGAAATTGAGCACCAGTATCTCATCGGCTATGTCCATGACCAGTTCCATATCATGCTCAACGATAATGACCGTTATCCCCGTGTCGCGGATCGTGCCGATAAGCTTACCCAGGGCGCGCGTCTCCTGCGTATTGAGGCCTGCCGCAGGCTCATCCAGCAGCAGCACAACAGGCTCGGCAGCCAGCGCCCGGCCTATTTCAAGAAGGCGCTGCGTTCCGATGGGCACGGATGCGGCAGGCTGATGGGCCAGGCCGCCAAGGCCGACCATATCGAGATAATAAAGCCCTTTGTCGCCAATCGCCTTCTCCTCACGCCTCATGCGGCCAAGGCTCAGGGCCGAAGCAATCATGCCGCAGCCGGACTTTGTATGACGGCCGACCATCACATTTTCAAGCACGGTCATGGTGCCGAAAATCTGAGCTGTCTGAAACGTGCGCGCAATGCCCAAACGGGCGATCTCGTGGCTCTTGAGCCCGGAGATGCTTGTGCCATTGAGCGCTATGGAGCCGGACGTGGGCTCGATCACGCCTGTCATGACATTGATGAGCGTTGTTTTGCCCGCACCGTTGGGGCCGATGACGGCCGTAATGGAGCCGCGGCGGACGCCGAAATCAACATCGCTCAGGGCGACAAGTCCGCCGAACTCTTTCCTGACCCTGACTGCTTCAAGAATCGTTTCAGCCACTGCCGCGGGCCCTCACTTTTCTGATTATTTTTTCAGAGAGGATCTCAAAGCCGCGCATGAGTCCGCCCGGCAGGAACATGACTATCACAAGCAGTATGCTGCCGTAGATGACCAGCTCGTAATCATGAAAAGCACTGAGCACTTCAGGCAGCAGCGTTAAAAGCGCGGCCCCGAGCACACCGCCCCATAAATGGCCCATGCCGCCCACGACAATCATGGTCAACAGCTTCACCGAAAACATGAGTTCACTTGACTGCGGGCTTATAAAGGTAACGCTGTGGCCATACAAAACACCGGCCAGGGCCGCATAGACGGCGCTGAGCACGAAAACCTGAACTTTCAATTTTGTTACATTGATGCCCATGGCCGCAGCAGCAATTTCGCTGCCGTGCAGACAGCGAAGCGCCCGCCCTGAGCGGGAATTGATGATATTGGCAGTTAGAATAAAAAGCAGGATAAACACTGCCCAGACAAGATAATAAAACTTGAAATCAGAGTCAAAGCTGAATCCGCCGATCTCAATGGACGGAATGCCTGCAAGGCCCGAGGGGCCGCCGGTAAAACCGACGGCGGCATTCAGGCAGATGAAAACAATTTCGCCTACGGCCAGGGTCGCCACGGCAAGATAATGGCCCTTGAGGCGCAGGCAGGCCATGCCGATCACATAGGCAATGGCCGCCGTAACGATGATGGCCGCAAGAAGCGCCGGCAAAAAATGAACATTGTATTTTGCTGTCAGAAGGCCGGTGGTGTAAGCGCCCAGGGCATAGAAAGCGGCATGCCCCAGGGATATCTGGCCTGCGTAGCCCATGAGCAGGTTCAGGCCCATGGTAGCGATGCTGAATATGCCAATGAAAACCAGGATGCCCAGATAATACTGGTCTTTGAGGCACAGCGGCAGCACAGCGGCAACGCAGGCAAACAGCATGAGCGGGAGATGTCGCTTGATAGCCATGCTAAAACTCCTTGAGCTTTGAGGCTTCGCGGCCGCCCATGATGCCGCTCGGTCGCACCAGCAGCACGATCAGCAGAACAGCAAGGGCTATGGCATCCTTGTATTCCGATGATATGAAGCCGGCGCCGAAGGATTCAAGCACGCCGATGAGAAGCCCCGCTAGTACCGCGCCGGTGCCGTTGCCAAGCCCGCCAAGCACGGCAGCGCAGAAGCCTTTCAAACCCAGCAATGCCCCGCGGTCGAACTCCATAAGCACGATCGGGGTAAAGGCGATGCCGGCAGCAGCCCCTATGCCGGCGCTCATGGCAAAGGACAGCAGCACGATACGCTTCACATTGATGCCGACAAGGCTTGCAGCCACAGGGTTCACCGAGCAGGCGCGCATGGCTTTGCCGAGCAGGGTATAATTGAAAAAGAAGGCAAGCAGCGCCACCACCGCTATGAGAATGCCGATGATCCAGAGTGCCTGCGGCAGTATTGTCGCTCCGAGAATCACGATAGGCTCCTCGCCGGAAAAATGCGGCAGGCCGAAGGTCTGCTTGCCCCATACCAGCATGGCTGCGCCCTTAAACATGATGGAGCCCGCAAGGGTTATGATGATCAGGATAAGCACCGGCGGTTTTTTAAGCGGGAAAATGGCAAGCCGCTCAAAAGCCGCGCCGATGGCGGTGACAATCAGAACGGAAAGCACAAACCCGACAGGAAGCGGCAGATTAAAGGCTGTTGTGAGCCACACCATGACCATGCCCCCGAGCATGACGAATTCGCCCTGGGCAAAATTGATGATGCCGGTAGCATTATAGATGATATTGAACCCCAGCCCGACCATGGCATAGATGCTGCCGATGGTAATGCCGGTGAACAGAAACTGAATGACTTGGCTCAACAGTGACATGGCGTCGGATAAAAAAAGGTGACTGTTCAGGGTTCAAGGTTCAAGGTTTAAGGTTCGGAGTTTGGATTCCGACTTCTGACTTCTGTCTTCTGGCTTCCGACTTCTGGCTTCCGACTTCTGGCTTCCGACTACCGACTTCCGACTTCTGACTTCCGACTTCTGACTACCGACTTCTGACTTCTGACTTCCGACTTCTGACTACCGACTTCTGACTTCTGACTTCCGACTACCGACTTCTGACTTCCGACTTCTGACTTCTGGCTTCTGACTTCTGGCTTCTGGCTTCTGACTACCTGAATAGTTACAAAAAAAGAGGCTAAACCAACGTCATAAACATGTGCGGGTTTAGCCTCATTGTTTCACAGTGCAGTGCCGCTTTTTATTTGACCACCACGATCTTGCCGCCCTTGATGGTCAGCATTTCAAAAGCGCTTTTATCCAGGCCGCAGTGATCTTCCGGCGAATAATTAAAAATGCCGCCCGTGCCCACAAAGTCCTTTTTATTTTCAATGTAGTCACGGATTTTTGCACTATCGGGCCCCACGGCCTTGAGCGCATCGACTGCCAGCATGAAAGCATCATAGGCATGGCCGCCGAAGGTGCTCACATCGGTCTTGAACTTTTCCTCATAGTCTTTTTTATATTTTGCAAGCAAAGCCTTTTGCCGGTGATTGTCCGGCAGCGTATCTACGGCAAGCAGGCGGCCGCAGGGAAACATCACGCCTTCAGCCGCATCGCCGGCGTCCTGTGCGTACTTGATATTGCCGAAGCCGTGGCTCTGGAATAGCGGCATGTTCATACCGAGCTGCTTTTTGTTTTTCATGACCGTGGTCTGGGCCGGAACGATCTCCCAGTTGATGATGGCCTGTGCATCAGTGGCCTTAATCTTGGTGAGCTGGGCCGTCATGTCCGTATCTTTGGGGCCGTAGGTTTCGTCAGCCACAATGGTGATGCCGTACTCAGGGGCAAGCTTTTTAAGTTGTTCGCGGCCCGCAGTGCCGAAGCCGGTGGTTCCCGACATCACAGCGGCCTTGGAAAGTTTCAGCTCTTTCATTTTTTCATAAATGCGGCGCACGGCGTCAGCGTCGCTTTGCGGCGTCTTAAAAACCCATTTCTTGACCGGCTTCACAATGTCTTCGGCAGCGGCGCAGGAAATCATGGGGATCTGGGCTTTTTCAACAATGGGAATGGCTGCCATGGTGGTGCCGCTGCGCGTAGGTCCGATAATGACCGCAACCTTCTCGTTGATCAGTTTTTTGACCTTCATGACCGTCTTGGCCTCATCGCCTTCGGTATCCTCGATGATAACTTCAAGCGGGTGGCCGTTAATGCCGCCGCCGGCGTTGATTTGCTCGGCAAGCATCATCGCGGTGTTGCGCTCTGGTTCACCCAGCAGCGCGGCAGGACCGGTTACCGCGAACACCGCCCCTATCTTGTACGGCTCGGCGGCCCGGACGGTTGACGCGCACATCACACAACACAGCACTGCAGCACAGAAAACTTTTTTCATACTGGTACCCCCTTCTAAAATATTAATCTTACGTGCGGACGCAAAAAGGAAGGACTGGTGCGTGTCCGGGGCGCACAGGCCCCAAGCCACGTGCCTCGGACAGGCACGGCTGTTACAGATTATACACCTTTGAACCATCAAGAATGGCAATGCCTGATCCCGAAAGCGCCTTGATGGCCTTGTCGTTCTCGTCAAAGCGAAAAATGATGACCGCATTGTCAGAGCTGCGTTCGATAAAGGCGTACATGTACTCAACATTGACGCCCTGCTTGTCGAGCAGATCCAGAATATGGGCGAGCCCGCCGGGTTTGTCCGGCACTTCAACGGCAACGACCTCTGTCTTGCTCACGGTGAAATCTTTCTCCTTGAGAGCTTTCAGTGCCGCTTCCTTGTCGTTGACAATGATGCGCAGAATGCCGAAGTCGGACGTGTCGGCGATGGAAAGCGCCCTGATATTGATGCCCGCCGAGCCCAGCACCCGCATAACCTCAGCCAAGCGCCCCGATTTGTTTTCCAGAAAAACCGATATCTGCTCTACCTTCATAATGCCTCCTAAAAATTGAGGAGTTGTGGGATTGTGGAATTGTGGGAATTCAATGTGGCAATTCCATAATTCCCAAATTCCAAAATTATCTATTTACATTTTGCGCTTGTCGATCACGCGCTGCGCCTTGCCCTCGCTGCGCTGTATCGTCTTTGGCTCAACGAGCTTGCATTTGCAGGACACGCCGAACATCTCCTTGATATCATGCACGACGCGCTTCTCGAGCACCTCTAGCTGCTTCACCTCGTCTGAGAATATTTTCTCGTTTACCTCGACCTGAACCTCAAGGGTGTCCAGGTTGTCCTTGCGGTCGACGATGAGCATATAGTGGGGCTCGATGCCATCGATCTGCATAAGTGCGCTTTCAATCTGCGAGGGAAAGACATTTACGCCGCGGATGATGAGCATATCATCGGTTCTGCCCGTAATACGCTCCATACGCACAAACGTGCGGCCGCAGATGCACAGCTCAGGGTTCAGGCATGATATATCGCGGGTTCGATACCGTATAACCGGGAAGGCTTCCTTGGTGATAGAGGTAAAAACAAGCTCGCCTTTTTCACCATAGGGAAGCTGTTCACCTGTTTTTGGATCAATTATTTCAGGTATAAAGTGGTCTTCGAAAACATGCAGACCTCTTTTAGCCTCGATACATTCACTTGAGACGCCGGGACCGATGACCTCGGTTAACCCGAAAATATCTATTGCATCAATATTATATATTTTTTCAATCTGCTCCCGCATCTTCTCAGACCAGGGCTCGGCGCCGAAACAGCCGACTCTGATTTT
>CAYNVA010000347.1:0-1767 GCA_964400575.1 uncultured Thermodesulfobacteriota bacterium
GGGATATGGACAGCAGGGGCCATGAAGTGCGTTTTGCCTATGTGACGTATCCGGGAGACGGCAAAACGGTCGATGATCTGAACAGGGTATTGCTGCAGCGCATAGAGGAGTCAACAATAGCATCAACTGAACGAACAAGCCTGGCCATGCGGTAAAAGATAAAGGTGGGGGGCTGCCATCGGGTCTAGTATGAAGGTGTGTGCATGTGACCCGGTAAGCAGAAGAGGGGCCCCACCTTCTTTTCATCAATAGATGACAGGCCGATGGGTTCCGGTAGTCAGGCAACGATTCGGCATGGATCTAAAGGCACGTACATAAAGGGGACAAGTCTATGAAAAAAATTATGGTGACCATGAGCACTGCTGTTTGCTGGGTGTGTATGCTTTTCATGTTTTCCGGCTGCGCAAGCGCACCACAGGTGTATCCGGCGACACAGCCGCCCGCGCAGATGACTCTTGCACCGGGAGACCAGATTGAAATCAAGTTCGCTCATTCGCAGGAGTTTAACGAGACGCAGACGATCCGGCCGGACGGCAAGATTGAGATGCAGTTTGTTGGCGAAGTTGCCGCCGCGGGCAAAACGCCTGCCGAGCTGCGGGAGGAGCTGAAGCAGCTCTTCGGGCAGCATCTTAAATATCCGCAGCTTGCCGTCTTTGTGCGAACATGGAACGAGAACAGGGTGTATGTCGGCGGCGAGGTGACAAAGCCCGGGGTTGTTGCAATGCCCGGCAGGCTTACGGCGCTTGAAGCGATCATGGAGGCAGGCGGTTTCAAACTGGAGACCGCCGGCACCAGCAATATTGTGGTGCTTCGTCAACGCGACGGTAAGTACCAGGGGCAGGCCCTTGACCTGAAGCAGGCGCTGGCCGGCAACAGCGCAGCAGCCTTTTTTCTTGAGCCTCGCGATATTGTTTTTGTTCCCCAGTCG
Source organism: uncultured Thermodesulfobacteriota bacterium (assembly GCA_964400575.1). GTDB lineage: Bacteria > Desulfobacterota > WTBG01 > CAIYCZ01 > CAIRTM01 > CAIWCT01. The sequence goes on from CAYNVA010000347.1 coordinate 929, forward strand.
ACGGTCGTGAGGGTCGATCAGTGGATCGAACAGTATATTAATAAAATTACTCCCAATATCGGTTTCAATCTACAAAGGACATCGCCGTCGGGCAGGACAAACTGGGGCTATGACACAGGCAATAATTAATAGCGGTTGCATAATGATTGTTCAGAGGTTTAGGCCGATCTCCTCACGAAATGCGCCATTACGCCTTGAAAGCGTGAATAGTGCATGGGTGTATTTTTTTATACTTTTACGTGTGTAACAGTGATGCAGACTCAAACCAATCATATCGACGAAAAGCCGGGCCTGTCGCTTCGGGATTTGTACTTTACGATTTTTCGCCACCAGCGGCTCATCCTGACAGTGGCAGCAGGGATTGCTGTCATTGCGGCCATAATAGCGCTGTTTTTTATCAAGCCGGCATACGAATCAAGCGCCAATCTGCTGGTGCGCACCGGCCGCGAAAGCATGGCTGTTGATCCCACGGCAGGCGCGGGCGAACAGTTTTCAATGCGCACCCGCAGTGAGGAAATGAATACGGAGATGGAGCTCATCAAGAGCCGGGAAGTCGTCGATGCCGTGGTTACTTCTCTGGGCACGGATTTTTTCCGCAAGCAGTCCCTGGCCGAAAAAGACATGCTGCCTAAAAGGGCTCTTAAAAAGTTCAAGGAAAGAATCTGGCGAGTTGTCACGGGCGTGGTCTTGTCCCCGGAACGGGAGAAGCAGAAGCTCCGGGACGGCCTTCTTGATTATCTCCTGGACCGCATAGATGTCGCTCCCCTGAGGGGCAGCAGCATTTTCAGGGTTTCGTTTCAGGGCTCGACACCGGAATTCGCCCAGGAGTTTTTGCAGCG
>CAYNVA010000348.1:0-4538 GCA_964400575.1 uncultured Thermodesulfobacteriota bacterium
CATCAAGGCACGGCTCGACGGCAGGGCGGCCGAGGGCCTTGTTTTTGACAATGCAAGCGCCGTGTCCTATACCCCAAAGGCGCCTCTGTCCAACGGCAGCCATGAGTTTTGCCTTGATGCGCGCAATACTGCGGGCAATGCCGCACAGAAGGCGTGCATCACGTTCGCGGTGGCTGTGCCGCCTGCGCGCATGAGCGTCAAGCCTGTTTTTTCCGCTATACCTGCCGACGGGCAGGCTGCAGCCCCAATTGATATCGCCGTGTTTGACAGCCTTGGCCGTCCGGTTATGGACGGTACGCAGGTAGAGCTTGCAGCTGGGGCAGGCAATTTTGCCGCAGGAACGGTAGAGACAAAAAAGGGCAGGGCACGGGCTTTTTTAATTTCAGATAAAAACCCGCAGCGAACAACCATCACGGTCAAAGCCGGAGACATTAAGGAGCACTGCCAGCTGTCTTTCGGCACTCCGCGGGAAGCGCTTTTTGCGGCTGAAATAAAAGACGCCGCAGCAAAACCAGTTGAAGGTGCGGCGCTTGTGCGGGCTGACCGGGAGGTTTCTCTTTCCGATGCCAGCGGCAGGGTGTTTGACAGCGTGGGGGCTGGCGGCACTGTCGGGTATAGCATCAGCCGGAAAGGCTATGAGCCTGTGCGGGCCTCTGTAGCCCTTACCGCGGGAAAACTTGTGTCGGCAGGCTATAGCCTGAAGGCGATTGATGGCGGCATTTTTTTTAACCGCACGGTCATGCTGGATATCGCAGGCCAGTCGCAGGCGGCACTGCCGATGCTGCATGAACTGAAATACAGGATCGAGCATGCCGGGGGCACGGCTCTGCTCACCTGGGAAACCCCTCCCGCACCATCGGCTCAGGCGCGTGTCATGAAGGCCGCAGAGGCAAAGGCCGATCTGTTTTTTTCCGTCATCAACAACAAAGCTCCCACCGCTGAATATTATTATAAAAGCGCACCGGGAGAAAAGCTTGCAGATTGTGTCTGCCGGAGCCTCAATGAGCGCAAAGCCTTCGGCAAAAAAACCTGCGAGCCATCGCCCGGCGCCGAGTATGTCCTCACCCAGACCTCAATGCCCGCACTGCTGCTGAGATTGCCTGAAACGATGAAAATTTCAGCCCGTGATGCAGCCGCCAGTCTCTATGATGCCATCGGCAAAATGTTTGAAAACAGCGCGCCGGGTTTGTAGCCAGGGTGCAATGCGTGACGATGACAGATGATGAATGCGTGAATGATTGTAAAGGGGGGAATGGGGAAAGAAATTTAGGTTTGTGTAATTTGTCAACAACGTCCCCTAGTTCTAGTTTTTATCAAGGAAGGAATATGGTCCGATTCAATATGCAGCCAAGCACCAACCCAAAAAAGGCGGTTCTGTTTGTTCATATGCCGAGGGAAATTCAGCTTTTCAGCTTGCCCTTGAATTCGGCGCCGAATTTTTCCAGAAATTTGATGATGGCCTGGCGGTGGCATGATGCGTCGTCGGCATTGCAGGAGCAGATGAGCACAATTTTTTCGCTGTCCAGCATATTGTCCCAGTTGTATTTGAATTCAATGAAGCTGGTTTCGAGAAATTTGAAATACTCCTGATGAAACTGTTCAGCAGTGAGCCTGCCCATTTTATAGTCAAACAGCAGATGCCGGGGTGGCGTGAACGCGGCATTGCCGCCGTTGAATGAAACGTCGATGACATCAATGCCCCTGTAGCCCTCATCGGCTGTGTACACCAGCAGGGTATGCGTGCTTTTCTGCCGGTCCCTGAATGCTTTTTCTATGTCTAGCGGTATGGCTCCCGCGCCCATGTCGTTCTCCCTGCCTTATTATTTTCAATGAGACCACTGTGCCTGCCCGTCCACATTCTGCAAATGAAGGATTGCATCAATTGTCAGTCAAAATCAAGGAATTTCGATAAGCGGGAGGCGCGTATGCCCGGCAGTTTTCCATTGCATGCCTGTTGTAAAAATTGCTGAACAGACTATGTGCAATAAAAAAGGTATTGTAAAACATGCCTGCATGCAACATACTGAAATTTATACATGCGCCAGAGGCAATCAGGCAGTGACTGACTTCAGCACGGCGATGCTGCAAACTGTTCATTTTTTTCTAAGGGGGTAGGCTATGAAGATGCAAAAAATACATTTGCTTTCCTGCGTGTGCGCAGGCGTCTTTGTGTGTGTGGTCTGCAGTATTTTTTTTGCAGCCGGATGCAAACCTTCACCCCAGCCCGACTACAACCTGCAGCTCAAGTCCGTAGCAGGCGGATTTACCCACCCGACAGCGCTGGCAGCGCCAGCTGACGGGTCGGGCAGGCTGTTTATTACAGAGCAGACGGGCATTATTAAGATAATTAAAGCCGATGGCAGCGTGGCGGCCGAGCCGTTTCTGGATGTCAAAAGCAAGATGGTCAAGCTTACTTCAGCCTATGACGAAAGCGGCCTGCTGTGCCTGGTGTTTCACCCCGATTACGTGACAAACGGCCGCTTTTTTATTTACTACAATGCCGCGCCCAAGCCGACCGATCCGCAGGGCTTTCATTCAAATGCCCGCGTGGCTGAGTTTCTCGTTTCGGCGGCAGATCCTGACAAGGCCGATGCCGGCAGCGAACAGGTGCTGCTTGATGTTCCGCATCCGCAGGCAAACCACAATGCCGGCCAGCTTGCCTTCGGCCCTGACGGTTTTCTCTATATAGGCATCGGCGATGGCGGCAATTCCAATGATGTGGGCCTGGGGCATACCGAGGGCACCGGCAATGGCCAGGACACGACAAAGCTGCTCGGAAAAATTCTCAGGCTCGATGTGAGCGTGCCGGGCGCGGCAGCCATACCACCCGGCAATCCGTTTGCCGGCGACCCTGTTAATAAAGAAGAAATTTTTGCCTATGGCTTCCGCAATCCCTGGCGGTTCTCGTTTGACAGGGGCGGCGGCCATCGGCTGTTCTGCGGCGATGTGGGCCAGAGCATGTATGAAGAGATCAATATCGTGACCGCAGGCGGCAACTATGGCTGGAACATTAAGGAAGGCACGGGCTGCTTTAATAAAGACAAGGCCACGCAGCCCCTTGCAAGCTGCCCGGATAACGGCTCCGGCGGCGAACCCCTTATCGACCCGATCATCGTGTACGGCCATCCCGGCGATAACGGCTCCATCACCGGCAGGTCAGTGACAGCCGGGTATGTGTACCGCGGAAGCGCCATGCCGGCCCTTGCAGGGATGTATGTATTTGGCGACTGGTCGACAAGCTTTGTAAAACCTGACGGCTCCCTTTTTGTAGCAAGCGAGGGCGCCGGCGGCGCCTGGCAGGTGAAAACCGCCAACGCGCAGTATGAAGGCGGACGCGCAGGGAAGCTAAGCAGATTTCTTTTGAGCTTTGGCCAGGATGAAAACGGCGAGCTGTACCTGCTGACCAGCAGAAAACTAGGCCCTGTCGGCAAAACCGGGGAGGTGTATAAAATCACAGCAGCCGAAAGCCTTGAGTAGCGGCAGCACCTGACCAGCACCGGAAATATGAAAAAGCTTTTTGCGGGCAATCAAACAAACTTTATAAGGAGAAAGGTCATGAAAAACAGTTTCGTTCTTTTTGCGCTGACCATTGCCATCTCACTCACGCTGCTGGGCTGCGCGGGCTATTATAAAATAACCGATCCGGCATCAAACAAAGTCTACTACACGCAGGATATAAACAGGAAAATGAACGGTGCAATCCGGTTTAAGGACTCTGTTTCTAAAACGCAAGTGACTTTACAGCAGTCTGAAATTATTGAAATAACCCAGGATCAATTCGAGGCTGCTGCAACCGCGAAATAATATCGGGCATTATTGTCTTCAGGAAAACCATCGCCTATGCGGGTGGCTTGTTGACGGTCACGGGGCACCATGAAAACAAACGGAACAGGACCTGCTGATGGTTGTCGACAGTTTTAAAATGAAGGCCCGCGCCTGCTGCTGGATGAAAAGATAGTTTATGCCCGCGCTGTTTTTCGGCTGCGGGCTTTTTCTTTTGAAACGGCTGTGCTATATTCATCGAAAGACTTTTAATGAAAGAAACTACTATGAAGCAAATATGGCTGTATGACGCGACGCTGCGGGAGGGCAATCAGACAGAGGATATTTCCTTCTCCCTTGAGGATAAACTCCGCATTACGCAGCGGCTTGATGAACTGGGCATGCACTATATTGAGGGCGGCTGGCCCGGCTCCAACCCGAAGGACCTCCAGTATTTCAAGGACGTGAAAAAGTGCGGGCTGAAAAATGCCATTGTTACAGCCTTCGGCAGCACAGCAAAGCCGGGCGCAGCAATTGAGCATGACAGGAATCTCAATGATCTTATCAATGCCCGGACAGAGGCGGTGACCATTTTCGGCAAGTCCTGGGACATCCACATAAAGAGCGTGCTCAGGATCGGGCTTGATGAGAACCTGCGGCTCATTGAAGAGTCCCTGGCCTATTTGAAGAAGCATGTGCCAAAAGTTTTTTTTGATGCCGAGCATTTTTTCGACGGGTATAAAGCCCATCCCGATTATGCCATGGAAATACTGCGC
>CAYNVA010000349.1:0-10171 GCA_964400575.1 uncultured Thermodesulfobacteriota bacterium
TCCTGCTCTTTTAAAATATCAGCGGCAAAAAGAAGGCTTACTTGGCCGTATGATATTTTGAGAACTAAGGAATTATTGTTGGTTGCGCTCTGATCTTCATCGGATGCTTTGATCGTCTCGTTCAACGGACTAAGAACTTCAAAAGTCACACTTCCCAGCGTACGCAGCGAAGTACCTTTATTGCATGCAATGATGGCACATTTATTTTTCAAGGCCGTTTCCATCAGAGCCTGATAAGGTCCCAGAAATGAATTCTGCCCATTATACCATAATTCCCGCATAGAGAATGTTCGCGCTATGGAGGGGAGTCCTCCGACATGGTCACGGTGGGGATGGGTTAAAACAATATAATCAACTTTTTTGATTCCGCAGGAATATAAGTAGGGTGCAATAACCGCTTTGCCGACATCGAAGCTATCATCCATTAGTCCGCCACCATCTATAAGAAGTATTTCCTTATTCGGCAATTGTATGACAGCGGCATCCCCTGCGCCCACATCAAGAAATGTGACTGCCAGAATGTCATCGGCCTGGGACACATAGATGGCTTGTGCCCATTCTGCACCGAAAAACAACAAAAGCCCACATGCATACATAAACCACTGTTTTTTTGTGCGGCAAAAAGCCGACAGGAAAAGGAAGACGTAAAAAAATACCACCTCCCAGTACAAAGGATCGGCAACGGCAATGGCATCACCCAGTGCGGCGTAGAATAATTCAGAAAGATAGAGGAATAAATCAGTGCAGAGCCCGGCAGCTTTAAAAAGCAGCGCTGCTCCGGGTTGCCATATAAAAACCATCATTGCAGCAGCAAGCCCAAGCGGCACAAGCACAAATCCTGTAATGGGCACCATGATGAGATTTGTAATAAAGCCCGAGGGTGGGAATGTGTGAAAATAGCAAGCTACAATCGGCGCTGTCCCCAGCATTGCTGCGGATGATGACAACAGTGAATCAACGGTATAAGAAGTTAGTTTTGCCTGCAGTGATGATATTTTTTTGAAAGGATCTGGTTCTTTTGTATTTATAATTTGTTTCCATGCGGGAACAAGGATGATAAGGCAAAAAACAGCAAGAAAGGACAGCTGAAAAGATATCTCGAAAAGCGACTGCGGCGACACCGCAATGATTGCAAAAGCTGCAACAAATAATGTGTGCAGCATGTTTTGCGGCCGGTCCAGCAGCAGGGTGAGCAGATAGCATACGACCATAAGACCAGAGCGCGTAGCAGGGGTTGCCATCCCGGCAATTATGCAATACCCAAGGACAGGGAAGATAGAGAGAAAAACGGCAATTTTTTTTACAGGAAAATACAGCAATGCTCGGGGATACAGTTTTAACAGATTGAATATAAGCCAATACGTGAGAAGTGCAAAAATGCTGACATGAAGACCCGAGATGGAGAGAATATGTGTTATACCCAGGGCGGAGAACCGGTCCCTGATTGTTGCTTGAATTGTGCCCTGTTCCCCGATAATCAGCGCAAGCAGTATATCACGAGCCGGGGATCCTGTCGCATCGGTAATGCAGCTGCGTATTTGATTGCGCAGATGTTCAGCAAAAGAAATCCATCTATTGCCTTCACCTTCTCTGATCAGGCTGATTGATTGGTCGCTTTCAATGAAAGCAGTTGTGTAGACGTTTTTATATGCAAGGTGCCGTACATAATCAAACCCACCGGGATTTGAAAAATTTCGTGGTTTGTGCAGTGTTGATGAAAATCTGATGCGATCTCCATAATTTAACCGACGGCTGCTTTCTTTAATACTCAGAAGCAGGTTTCCTGTGACCTCCGCCGTCGATCCATGATCATTAATTGAGCGCACTGTCAGTAGGAGTTTTGTGCGGTTAAGCGTTTCTGCAGGCGGCTCTGCAACAACTGCCTCGACAGTTACGCTGCCTGTTTCAACGTAGCGCTGGATGGTATTGCCTGCGGGATCTGGATGAATTTTTGGATACAGACATGCATATCCGGAACAGAAGAAGAGGCAGAAGACACAGAATTTTGCAGCATTGAATGCTTTGGAGATAATTGATATTGCCAGGCAGATCAATAGAATACATGCGGCTGTTAAAATTAAACTGCTCGGTATACGGTCAAAATGAGCGGCAGTAATTCCTGCGCTGTATGTTAGGACCAATGGTATAAGCGGTTGCTTCATAAACGCAGCGCATCAGCGGTCTGTTTTGTTGATGATTGTAATTTTTTTTATATAATTAAATTCAAGCTTGTAATCGACATACATCCCCGACTCATTTATTTTGCCTTGAACAAATATTTTGTTGTCGGCAAAACCAGCTTCGGCATCATTTTTAAGAATTTTTGGAAAATTAGTTGTTGCTGTGATCCGTCGACCATCCTTTGTACTGATAATGATTTGTTTTCCCGTATCGGTAAGTTCTATATCAATCATTTTTATTGCCTCAAATGAAAAGCGTTCAGTCGTGACAGTTACACGGCTTGTATCATCTTTTATAGGGGTCATCAGTTCTACTATCAATTCTTTTGAGGCAAGATTATAAGGCTTAAGAAATGGCGTTTCCCCTCGTTCCTCCCACCAGTAATGCAGGGAGAAATGTTCAACAGTGTTCTGCTCATTGTATACAGTCGTAATCCGGGCTGTATAAAATGGAGGAGAGTCATTTGAAGAACAGCCAAGCTGCGACAAAGGCGCACAGGTAATAGTAAGCAGTAAAAGCAGCCCGGCTTGATGGAATTTTTTTAATCGCATTTTTTCTCCCTATGGGTAAATTTAAAAACTTGTTTAATAAAAGAAATGCAATTATATTTCAAAATCATGGATAAGAAAGAACTTTTTGAGCGAATGAGAGCTTTTCCGAAAATTGACCTCCACCGGCATCTGGAAGGCAGCATTTCTGCGGAAACACTCGTGAGTATTGCCTCTACATACGGCGGCATATTGCCTGCCTACACTGTTGAAAAATTGCGACCATATATACAAATGGATTCGGAATCCCCGGGTTTTTCAGCCTTTCTTCAAAAGTTTAAAGTATATCGTGGATTTTACCCGTGCCGTGAAGCCATCGAAGATGTTGCCTATAAGGCTGTCAGGGATGCCGCCTTTGATAATGTAAAGTATCTTGAGCTGCGCTACAGTCCGAGCCATTTTGCCGGTTTGAGTAAATTCGATGAAAGCGATGTCATTGAGTGGATTAACGCAGCCATCAGCATGGCTGCAACTGATTTTGACATCATAGTCATACCCATCCTTACCATCAGCCGCGACTATGGGGTGGAACTGGCAGGCAACACGGTCCGCTATGTATCCCAGCTCCGTTCTGGATACTTTTACGGACTTGATATTGCAGGCGATGAGGTCGCCAATTCCGCAAAGCCTTTTTTTGACCTTTTTGTCATAGCAAAAAATGCAGGACTACACCTTACGGTGCATGCCGGTGAAGCTTGTGGCCCTAAGAATGTACTGGAGGCAGTGAGCTATTTTAATGCTGATCGCATTGGTCATGGGGTGCGCTCAATTGAAGATACTGATGTCATGGCTTTGCTGCGCGAAAGACGGATTCTTCTTGAATTATGCCTTACCAGCAATCTGCATACCGGTGTTGTTTCTGCAGTAGAAGACCACCCAATCCGAAAATTAATGAATTACGGCATTCCCGTGAGCATCAACACTGATGACCCGGCTATTTCTGCAATTACTCTCAGCGGGGAATATGTTGAGGCAGTAACAAAATTGGGATTTACCGAATCAGAGCTTAAGGCCATCAATTTACAGGCACTCGAACATGTATTTCATCCAGACAAAGAATATCTGAAACAGCGACTTGCGCATTTCTGGAAGTAAAGCCTGATAGAAGTGACCTGTGAAATCTTTTTAAAGAAGTTTTATCAAAAATTTTTGTAAAATATCCAAAGTTCCTTCCGCTTCTTGTGCATCGGAAACTATGCCGCCGGCATGCCTGACAGCCTGTATGACTTCGGGAGAGGCGTTGGCAGGGCACCCCACAAATTTCGTGACTGAGCCGTTAAGCATTGTAATATCATTGATGCCGTCACCTATGGCAATTATACGATCTGCTTCAAAACCCAGGAGTTCAGCGCATTTTTTTAGTACTTTTGCTTTAGAAAAAGCTGCATGCAGAATGAATGTCCATTCCTGATTTCCAGAAATTTGCGCATCAGGCCAAGTCGCGACAAACTGTTTCATGACTCTTCGAAGGGCGGGTGTCTGGTCAGATGAAACCCTGTAGGCAAAGACCATATCGTTAACCACACAATCTAATATTGGAAATTGTAATTCAACCTGTGAACGCCATTGCGGGAAAAAAATGCTGACTTTGTCCCATAGTAGCTTGTGCCTTTTGATCTGTCGTAAATTCCATTCCTGCACAGGCATATAGGACTCATCGCCGTTATGCAGATGGATGAAGCGTTGACAACTTAAAAGCGCCTTAGGTTTCATTTCCTCCGGCAGCAATGATGCAATATCTGCCATGGTGTCGGTGTAGCGGTCCGAATTCATTATCCAAACTATACCCATATCTCGCACTGACGCAAGATACTGCATAAGATCAGCGTCCATTTCAAGACGCGGAGCATATGACACAGACGTGCCGTCAAGATCCAGTGCTATAAGAAATCTGTTTTGCTGCTGCATGCATTAACTCCTGACACTATTAATGCAAAATCGTATCACGAGTTCAGTAATTCTGCAAAACATAGCATATTATGTATGTAAACAATCTGCTGCTTGCCCTTCATTCGCATATAGTCGATTTCATGATGTGTATGGTGCATTTTAATTATAATAAAAAGCTATACTTCCTGGAAAGCTTAGTTTTGTGCTGGGTGTTCGAGTGGCCGCAGATTTTAAAAATGGTTGAGATTTTTTTTAACGTCTGCGCACTGGTTGAAGATTGACCAATGGTAGGCAACCGGTTGCTTGTCAGGTGTTTCTTTTTGTACGGGGTCGATACGTACGGATCGTTTTTACGGATTTGCCTCCGCTGAATACTCTAACGGTTCCCGTTGATTCTGAGACTGCAACGGCTATGGCATTGGTGTTTTCTGAAATTGCTGATGCTGCGGCATGTCGGGCCCCGAGACCTTTTATTGGCGTTATCTTGTCTGCATCGGGGAAAAGGTACATGCCTGCTGCATGAACCGCACCATTGTCTTTTACTATAAAAGCGCCATCAATGCGTGAAAGCTCCTTAATGCTTTCCTGAACTTTTTGGTCTGCAATGTTTCGCTCGTCTTCGGGATAACCACGAAATGGGTTAAATATCATCGGCTTTGACAATTCCAGCACCTTTTCAGTATCACCAACAACGAAAAGGGTGCCGACTGGCGCTCCCTCCCGGCCCTCCTGGGCAATTTCAATGGCAAGATTGACTAACTGTAAAAGGAGCTCGACAGGAATAGTCTTGCCGATGCGTTTAAGGTCGTGGTGTGTTATGGGACCGTAAAACCGTTCAATCCACACAATACGAATTGTGTCAAGCAGTCTGCGTCCTGAGAGGCTGTAAACGCACAAAATGCGTTCATCCTGTTTTACTTTACCGGATTCTATTACTGAGCGCAGAACATATTGCAGTCTGTCGCTTCGCGCAACACCATTGAAGTCGCAAATAAATGTTTCAACGGTAATGTTTTCAGCAAGTCTTTTTGAAGGGATAACGATAATAAATTGATTTTTTGCATAAACAGGCAGCACTGCCTTCCATACCGCTAGACTCTCGCACACAACAAGAATCTTTTTTATTTTAAGCTTCTCTGTGATATGCGTCGCTTCCTCAATTAAGGTAAGCGTTTCACGATTTTGTTTTTTTTGTATCATGATAAGGCTGGAAAATGTAAGTTTTCAGCTTATTCAACCTTGTTTCCGTCATATTGACAGCTTAATTAAAAAGGATAGTAGCGTCATCTTAGGCATATCATTCCTTTTTCTGCCCAGCAATAAACACTTCACTTTTTACTTCCCATAATTGATATGTCATGCCTGAAATCTGTACTGGTTTAAAATAGTTCTGGTTAAAGCTGCGACGAATGAACAATTTATGAAAAACAGTGTCCGCAATGTTTTTGTCCATCAGAACTCCGTACCGCCCCGGCTCAATAAAATCGAAACAATATTTACTGTCTGTAGTATAGTGCCGTTCGTCGAAGTCTTTATTAGTCTGTATGCCCAATCGTGAGAGTTTGAAAGCCTGACTGTCGGTTTGTATATCTCCTGATAGTACAGTGACATTCAGTCCCTTGCCACCCGATATTATTCCATCTTTCATCTGCAGCCCAGTAAATATCTGGTAGTACGGATGAATACCTTCCTTTTTATCGATATCCCAGGTACCGAACCAGTACCACCAGTAGGCGATGCGGGTCAGGAGCGTATCAAGAAATAAGTAGACTGGGCGTTGTTCGGGGGGGAAGAAAAAAGCAAGCCAGTCATCTGTTGTTGTGCATTGAGGGGTTTGCTTGAGTTTAAGTTCATCAATTAATGTTCGGGCGTCAGTGGGGCCTGTAGCCAGGATTTTTTTTATGTATTCAATGGCTGAATTTTTCTTAACCCCGGCAGCCTGACAGAATTGATTGATCCCCTCCATACCTCGTACGACATAAAAATGCATGAAATTTGCAGAAAGCCTGTAATCAGTAAGAGCCAGCGGCAATGCAGTATAATATGTACGTTCTCCACCGTGAATGGATCCGTCGTTTATGGTCGCCCTGCGGGCAAAATATGTCAGGGCATATCCATTATCCCACCATGCCCAGATAACGGCATTTTGCGGTGTTTTATGAAGGGCTGCATCCATGCCGGCAACAGTGGCCGCCGACAACTTTGGCAATTGCGCGTTTACATCATTTTCATGGTAGAGCGGCCATGCAAAATACAGAAACAACAAAGGGCAAATGATAAAAAGTGGCAGAAAACGTTTTTTCAGTTTCCACAGTTCGCCAAGAAGGTATCCGGTTCCGAGGCCCAGTAATGGTACGAGAAAAATAATAAAACGGTTTGCTTTGGTAAACGCTAATAAAGAAAGAACGATAATGGATGCAAGAAAAAGAGATTCCTTGAATTTTTTGAAGAAAAGAAATGCAATACCGGCACAGGCAAAAATAAAGCTTGGTATTGATCCGGTTGTATATTCAATAATAGTCGAAACAGGCGGTATGGATTGTTCGCTTATTGTAACGCCGATATTAGGGAACTCGCCACTTGCATCCTTTGAGATATAAAGGAACTGGTTAAAGATGGATTTGAGCATCCCAGCAAATACATGCGGACCTTTAACAGCCACAACAGCCAAAATAAGCAATCCAATGATTCCACCGAAAATACATGCTTCATTTTTGTTTGGTCTGTAATAGAAAACAAGGGCCACTGCAAACGGGAGAAAAGTAATTGCAGACACAACAGCCGGTGTCTGATCCCACCACCAGAGAAATAACCCGAAATTTACAAGAGCAATGCCAACATAAAGATATCGTTTCCATGTAGAAATAAGGGCAAAACGGAGAAAAAGATAAGCAGAGATCAATAAAAAAGTTACATTCAGGCAATCAGTGTCGAAACGGCCAAAACCGCTTCTGAAGATATAAAAAGGGTAGAGCAGGGCCAGCAGGGTGCCGGAAAAACCGGCTATGCCACCACTGTAATACCTGCCCAGCAGATAGAGTGGCAGGGCAAGCAGGGCTCCAAGCACCGCTGGCAAAACTGCACCAACCCAGCTGAGCGACCAGTGCGATAGTTTTGTTATTTGCGCAGCCATTATGGAGATAAGAGGTGGAGGCGAGGGGCGGGCAGGGCAATCGGGAACACCGCGCTTTTCATCGGTTGAATAATACGTGCCATCAATGAGATCTTTTGCCAGACTGAGATAAAAATACGCGTCAAACGTGGTGTGCAAAGGCTGGCTTTCAAAAAAGGCACGTGACTCGGCTCTTTTCCAATCAGACAAATCCTCCATTCTGAAAAAAATTCCAGCTGCGATGAGAACTATAACTGCAAAAATTTCACAAAAAAGAATATAGGGGGAAAAACATCTTGAAATTTTGTCCAGTTTTTCGTGTAGCTTGTGTGAAAAACCCGGCTGCTGGGGCAGCTTTTTTTGCCTGTTGAGCTCTGCGCGAGATTCTTTTTGTGTTTTTATTTTTCGTGCCATTAATAAGCCCCTACTTGTTGTTTTCTACGCGATCATAACGAAGCTGCGTTATCTGTTCGCTAATGAGGCCAAGCATGAAGATCATCACGGAGCTGATGAGCAGCAAGGCGGACATGTTTGTAAACCGGTGAGTGAGTATGTATGTATAACTGTAATAGAAAAGACCCGTTATCATAAAAAACAGGCTCATGGGAAGAAAAATAAGCATGGGCGAATACAGGGTAGTAATTTTAATAATAATCAGAAGGAATTGGAAGCCGTCACTGAGAGGCCTGATTTTGCTTTTTCCAGTGCGCTTTGCAGCTTGTATGGGGATATAACAGATGGATCGGCCGCTGTGCAAATAGGATAGTGTAATGGTTGTCGGGTATGAAAATGTATTGGGCAGCAGATATAGATATCGCACGGCAGTTTTTCTGTGTACGACACGAAACCCTGATGTAAGATCCTTTACCTTTCTTTTGGTGATATAGCTTGCTAAAAAGTTGTAAAAAGTATTGGCGCATTTTCGAAAAATATTCGCATGAGTCCTGGAATCACGAGCGCCAACAACCATATCATGTGTTGTGGCCTCTTCAAGCAGCCGTGGTATATCTTCCGGATTATGCTGTCCGTCACCATCAAGCATGACAACCAGATCGCCCGTTGCCATTCTGATGCCGGTTTTCACTGCGGCGCCATTTCCGATATTATACGGATGAACATAAACGGTGGCCCCTGCGTTGCGTGCAGCTTCTGCGGTTTGGTCATCCGATCCATCGTCGACAACAATAATCTCAGCATCGGGCAGTAAACGGGAAATTGATGTTATAACAGTACCAATGATGCCGGCCTCCCGGTATGCAGGTATAACTATTGAAATTTTCATGATAATACCCTAATGAATTTGTTTGAAAAAGTATAATGTACATCTGGACGATAAGTCAAGAGTTTAACGTTTTTTTGTATTTTTTTTGTCCATTATGTCCATTACTATAGCCTTTTAATTTATTCTGAAAGAAAAAGAATTAATTTTTTGTAACAATACACCTTCAAGCAGCCCTGCATCGCTTACCTGTAAGGTTTTTATTTTTAGTGCTCTCATTATTTCAAGAACAATTGCCGTGCCAGCAATTATGACTGCTGCGCGACCCGGCTCAAGACCTGGCATTCTGCCGCGTTCTTCGATGTTTTTGCTGAGCAGCACATCAAAAAGTGTGTTCATGCGTTTCACAGTAAGGATATGCCCGTTTATCAGAAGAGGGTCATATTCGATCATACATAAATCCATTGCTGCAAGCGTTGTTATAGTTCCAGCTGTGCCCACTAAAATTTTATATTTTTCGCCGTTGTCTTCAAAAAGGCGATTTTTGCTAATTATGTTTGCTATCGCACGGCGGATTGTGCTGATATCAGATACTGAGGGCGGATCGTGCATGAGATAACGCTCAGTACAGCCGATAACCCCCATGGGAATACTTCTAGTTTTTATAATTTTGTGATCGTCTATGTATACCAGTTCCGTGCTTCCGCCGCCTATATCTAGCACAATCATGGGCGCATGCATTTTATTGAGAACAGATTTAACACCTTCAAGAGCGGTAAGAGCTTCTTCCTGTCCGGTTAGAATAGTCGGCATGATGCCTGTCTTATTGAAAATCGTTCTCAAAAAATCTGTTTTGTTTTTTGCAGCACGAACACATGCAGTTGCTACTGCGTAAATCGATATCGGGTGCAGTTCTTGCGCCTGATCTATGAAATCAGCTATGCTTGAGGCAGCTCTTTCAATAGACTCGGTTGTAAGACAGCTGTCGTCATTCATACTTTCGCCCAGGCGTATTATGGCGCTATTTTTTAAAACAGGCAGCAGTTTGCCGTCTGGTGAAACATCAGCAACTAAAAGCCGAATTGTCTGTGAACCAATGTCGATAGAAGCAAGGCGTCGCATATATGTTAACCCTCAACGGCTGCCTGACTGGCAGTATTAAAAATATTGTAAAGATACTATTGATGTCGTCGTAAAAAGTCCCGGCGCGTGCCATTGCGA
>CAYNVA010000350.1:0-3955 GCA_964400575.1 uncultured Thermodesulfobacteriota bacterium
TTCAAGCCCGAGTTTCTGAACCGCGTCGATGAGATAGTCATATTCAACAACCTGAGCCTTGAGCACTTAAAGACGATTGTGGATATACAGCTTGTGCTGCTGCGCAAGCGGCTGCAGGAGCGCAAGCTTGCAATTGAGCTCAGCGACAGGGCCCTGGACTTCATCGTCAACCACGGCTATGACCCGGTGTACGGCGCCCGGCCCCTGAAGCGCGCCATACAGCGCCATATTCAGGACGGCCTGGCCCTCAATATTCTTGAAGGAAAATTTAAAGAGGGCGACACGATCAAAATCGATACAGATAAGAAAGGCGCGGGCCTGGTGTTTGAAAAAAAACAAACCTGACTCTCTACTGAAAAAAAACGGCGGCTAAAGGGTAAACCCTTTGCCGCCGTTTTGTATTGAGCCGCTTCATGCTGCCCCGACATGAGCGTTTTTTCAATACCGAACTCCGGGCATCCGCCGCGGCGGATGCCCCCACACTGGCCGCCGATCTCTCTTAGCGCCCCCCCCCCTTAGCAGCTCCAAAAACATATATTGAATATTTAGAGCGACTGCTTTATTCTATCGGCTGAACCACGATCAAATATTGCCCCAACACAGGTGAGGAATCCGCACCAATGAAACATGCAGAATTTGTCCATCTCCACGTCCATACGCAGTACAGCCTGCTTGACGGCGCCATCCGGCTTGATGACCTGATGCACAAGGCCAAAGAGTACCACATGCCCGCCATTACCATGACCGACCACGGCAACATGTTCGGCACCATCGACTTTTATGAAAAAGCCACCAAAAGCGGCCTGAAGCCCATCATCGGCTGCGAAATGTATCTGGCGCCGGGCAGCCGGTTCGACAAGGAAGCCGCAAGCCACAAGGGCTCCAACAACCACATCATTCTCTTGGCCACAAACAGGACAGGGTATCACAACCTGCTCAAGCTCGTCTCGGCAGCCTACATTGAAGGCCTGTACTATAAGCCCCGCATCGACAAACAGATTTTACAGGAGCGCCACGATGGGCTTATCGCCCTCTCGGCCTGCCTGCACGGCGAAATTCCTCATGCGATACTTGCAGGGGACATGAAGCAGGCCCTGGCCCTTGCCGACGAGTACCGCCAGCTGTTTGACAACGAGCGCTTTTACCTGGAGCTGCAGGAAAACAAGCTCGACGACCAGCGCAGGGTGAACGAAGGGCTCATTGAGATAGCGAAAAAAACCGGCATCCCCCTGGTGGCAACCAATGACTGCCACTATCTGAACGCCGGCGACGCCTTCGCCCACGAAGTGCTGCTGTGCATCCAGACCGGCAAAACCATCACCATGCCTGACCGCATGCGCTTCACCACGCAGGAGTTTTACTTCAAGTCGCCCGAGGAAATGCAGCGGGCTTTCTCAGCTGTGCCCGAGGCGCTCAAAAACACCATAGCCATTGCCCAGCGCTGCAATCTTGAAATAGAGCTGGGTGAATACAAGTTCCCCACCTTCACCCCGCCCGAAGGCAAAATCAACCAGGACTATTTCGAGGAGATGAGCCGTACTGGCCTTGAAGAGCGGCTTGCCAAAATCAGGCAGGCCCGCCCCGAAGAGTTCGAAAAGCGCGCCGCGGTCTACCGCAAAAGGCTTGAAGACGAAATCAAGATGATCACGCAGATGAAGTTCACGACCTATTTTCTCATCGTTGCCGACTTCATCAAGTATGCAAAAAACAATGGCTGTCCCGTCGGGCCGGGCCGTGGCTCGGCGGCAGGAAGTCTTGTGGCATACACCCTTGGCATCACCGAGATCGATCCGATTGAAAACAACCTGCTCTTCGAGCGCTTCCTGAACCCCGAGCGCATAAGCCCTCCTGATATCGACGTCGACTTCTGCCAGGAGAACCGCGACCGCATCATCAAGTACGTGACCGAAAAGTACGGCAAGGAAAATGTGGCCCAGATCATCACCTTCGGCCGCATGAATGCAAAAGGCGTCATACGGGATGTGGGACGGGCCCTTGACATGCCCTACAAGGAAGTCGACACCATCGCCAAGCTCGTGCCTGCCGATCCGAAGATGACCATCGACCTGGCCATTCTGCAGGAACCGCGCCTTAAGGAATTGATCGACACCGATGAGCAGATACAAAAGCTCATCACCATTTCAAAATCCCTTGAGGGACTTGCCCGCCATGCTTCGACCCATGCCGCAGGAGTCGTGATTGCCGATGCTCCCCTTGACAATTATGTACCCATGTGCAAATCAGCCGATGGCGTTGTGATGACGCAATTTGAAATGAAGGGCGTTGAGGCAATCGGTCTTATCAAGTTTGACTTTCTGGGTCTTAAGACCCTCACCGTGATTGAAAAAAGCGTTGAGCTTGTCAGGGCCAATCCCGCAAACGATCTGCCCGACATCAACAACCTGCCCCCGAATGACCCGAAAAGCTATGAGCTTCTGTCCTCAGGGGAAACCGACGGCGTGTTCCAGCTTGAAAGCTCCGGCATGAAGGAGCTCCTGACGCGAATTCTGCCGGGCAATATCGAAGACCTCACCGCGCTTCTGGCTCTATACCGGCCGGGCCCACTGGGCAGCGGCATGGTCGACGATTTCGTGGCGTGCAAGCACGGCAAGAAGGCCATAGCCTATCCCCTGCCCCAGCTTGAGGATATTCTCAAAGAGACCTATGGCATCATCCTCTACCAGGAGCAGGTCATGCGCATCGCCAGCTCCCTTGCGGGCTTCTCGCTTGCCGATGCCGACCTGCTGCGCCGCGCCATGGGCAAAAAGAAAAAAGAAGAGATGCTCAAGCAAAAGGAGAAATTCCTTGAAGGCGCGAAAAAGAACAAGGTGAGCCTGGACAAAGCCGCAGACATCTTCGCCCTTATGGAGAAATTCGCCGAATACGGTTTCAACAAGTCCCACAGCGCAGCCTATGCCTCCATCACCTACCAGACCGCCTATTTGAAGGCGCACTTTCCGGTTGAATTCATGGCGGCGCTGCTCAGCTCGGAAATGGGCAATACCGACAAGGTGGTCAACTACATCAACGAATGCCGCGAAAAACATATTGACGTGCTGCCCCCCGATGTCAACGACAGCTTCGAGGGCTTCAAGGTTGTCGGCAACAAGATCAGGTTCGGCCTTGCGGCGGTGAAAAACGTGGGGTCAGCAGCCATCGAGTCTATCATAGCTGCGCGGGAAAAGGACGGGCCCTTCAGCTCATTTCCTGATTTCTGCCGCCGCATCGATCTTCGCAAGGTTAATAAAAAGGTTGTTGAAAGCCTTATCAAGTGCGGCGCCATGGACTCTTTCGGCGCGAAGCGCTCACAGCTCATGGCCGTGGCCGAAGACGTTACGGCCATGGTGCAGCGCGAGCAGAAAGAAAAAGCCAAAAACCAGCTCAGCATGTTTGCGGCCATATCCGCCAGGAACGGCAGCGCCGGCCAGGACACCATGGTGTATCCCGACCTGCCCGACTGGGACCAGAAGGAACGGCTCAATTACGAGAAGGAATGTCTGGGCTTCTACGTGACCGGTCATCCTCTTGACCACTACATGGTCATACTGCGCGCCTGCACCAACTCAACAACAGCAAGCGCTGCCGCAGAAACAAAAGAAAGAGCCATCACCATCGGCGGCGTGGTAAGCGCCCTGAGAAGCCTCACCACGAAGAGAGACGGCAAACTCATGGCCCATGCCACCCTGGAAGACGTGCTGGGGACCATCAAGGTGGTGGTTTTTCCGAAGCAGTATGCGCAGTATGAAAACCTGCTTAAAAGCGAGCACCCGATCATCGTCAAGGGCGATCTCAAGATCGAAGCCGAAGGCAACAGCATTCTGGCAACAGAAATCGTGCCCATTGAAAAAGCCTATGAAATCGCAACGCCCGAAATTCACGTGAAATGCCACATCCATAAGGTGAACGACATCGGGCTTTCAAAAATGAAGGGTATACTGAAAAACAACCCCGGCAA
>CAYNVA010000351.1:0-1692 GCA_964400575.1 uncultured Thermodesulfobacteriota bacterium
CGCACCTTATGCACGGCATAGGTCTGGCTCGACGGAACCCAGAGCGGAATATCGGACAGATTTGCCATCAGGACTTTGGCTTTGCCATGAGGCACTTTCAGCGTATAGGGGTCAGGCGGGGTCACATCATGGCGCAGGTCAGGATTAAGCTCCCGTACCGTATCAGCCGATACGCCGATCGTGCCGGCGATGGTGTCCAGATGCACCTGCCGGTCGATGGCCACCTCTTCATAGGTAAGCTCCCTGTCCAGGGCCGGCAGCGTGAAGCCGTATTTCTGGGGGTTTGACACGATGTGCAGCACGGCCAGAAACTGGGGGAAATAGGTTGCGGTCTCCTGCGGCAGCTGCCGGTAGAGATCCCAGAAATTATCAAGATAATTGACCTTCTGCGTCCGTATGACTCTGAGCACCGCGCCTTCGCCGCAGTTGTAGGCCGCTAAGGCCGTTGACCAGTCGCCGAACATGCCGTGCAGTTCTTTAAGATAGGCGATGGCGGCTTTGGTTGACTTTTTAGGGTCCATGCGCTCATCGATCCACTCATTGCGCTCCAGGCCGAACTTGTAGCCTGTGGAGGCGATGAACTGCCACATGCCCAAAGCCCGCGCGCAGGACAGTGCCCGCAGCTTATAGCCGCTTTCAATGAACGGCAGCCAGGAAATTTCCTCGGGCATGCCCTCGGCCTTGAGCGCCCGAACCATCATGGGCCGGTACTGCCCGGACCGGGCATAGGTATCCATGAAAAAGCCGCGCTGCGATCCCTGAAATGCTTCGATGGCACGCTTCACGTCTGCGTTCATGACCAGCGGAATGGCCTTATTGTAGCCATTGGCGACATTTAAGCGGGAGGTGTAAATTTTTGTGATCTGCTTTGTTATGGAAAAGCGCAGGTCTTCGCGCTGCTGCAGAATGCTCTGATCAGCGTCTTTATTTACCTCAAGCACCATGAGATAGGCTTTGTCCAGCGTCTCTATGGCATCGTCGATCTTGCCCTTTTCATAGAGCCGGTTGGCCTTTTCACATTTTTCCAGGGCCGCATCCAGAAGCGCCTGGTTTCTGTCCTTGCCGTTTTTCGAGCAGTTGTTCAGGTCGGCATCATTTGCATCAAGCAGCCCGTTTGATCCGGTGCTGGCGCATCCCGAAAAAAGCAGCGCTGAAATAAGTACAAGGATACAGTACGTATTTATTCTCTGCATGGTTTCGCCTTTAGGCAGTTTTTCTTTAGTTGATTCCTGGCGCGGGGATTTTTGCCAGAGCGTTTTGCCATATTGTATATGCTTTGTAATTATTGTAAACAAAAATATATAGCGTGCTTTTGAAGGACATCCTAAGTACCGCTCCACACAATTTAGGGGGCGGTTGTGTGCGGACTATAAATCCCCTCTAACTCCCCTTTGCTAAAGGGGAGGACTTTTTTTCTTCCCCCTTTTTCAAAGGGGTATTAAGGGGGATTTTAACCGGCCCCTTTTTTATGTGGGGCTGTACTAAGGGGTTATCGGTATTGGCGGGCTTGCAGGAGCCAGAGCAGTCGGAGGTCAAAATTGTGTATTGTTCATGGTTGATCGTTTATCGTTTTAAACAACCAACAAACAACGACCAACGAGACAGAAGTCGGAAATCAAAAATTGTTCTTCGTTCATCGTTGATGGTTAGTTGTTAATGGTTTGATTCGAACAACGAACAACAACCAACGAT
>CAYNVA010000352.1:0-6445 GCA_964400575.1 uncultured Thermodesulfobacteriota bacterium
TGCCCGCCTCTTCCGTGTAAGCGAACTTCAAGCATACCATGTCCTCCTGTATATTTTTCAAAACCCCACTCATTTTTCTAATTAAGAGGAGAATTTATAGCACACGAACCATTCCCCTGTCAATACATATAAGTATATATAGTTCCTATGTAAATTTACGAATCCGCAAGTGCGCGCCGCAAGAAAAAACCAGCCGCTTTCCCGGTATTATTATTATAATCAGCACACACTATATAGCGCATAGCACGCCCCTTCTCAACG
Organism: uncultured Thermodesulfobacteriota bacterium; assembly: GCA_964400575.1. Taxonomy (GTDB): domain Bacteria; phylum Desulfobacterota; class WTBG01; order CAIYCZ01; family CAIRTM01; genus CAIWCT01. Next base: position 262 of record CAYNVA010000352.1, read on the forward strand.
CTTCTACTTATTTGTAGACTGCTGTAGTCTCTCAAGCAATTCTTCGGCTGCCTGGGCAGGCCCATCGGTTTCATATCCCGAAATGCCAAGGCGTGTGCGCATCTGACCAACAAAAACGCCTTTGCTGAAAAAAGCGTTAAAAAATATCGTGGCAAGCCGGTCATGTACCTGCCTGTACTGTGCAGGCCCGAAAATATTGGCAAAATAAGAGTGCACAATGCCGCTCGAGGTAGTTGTGCCCTTGCTCATGACCGTGCCTTCGCGAAACACGCTGAAAGCCTGATCAACGGAGGTAAACCGCTCGATGACCGGATGCTCATCGTCAACCTGCTCATAGTTGTTGGCATACAGCACCACATCGACACTGTGGCCCTGCATGACCATAGCATAGGTCGTGACGGGCAGCACGATCCGGGCGTTCACCTGGCTGGGGCTCATGATAATGGAACGGTCGATCTGTCCAAAGGCATAGCCAGCCTGCAGGTCATCAAGGCGCAGAAAAGCGCCTGTCTCGGTTCCATAGCCAATGATGCGGCCGTCTTCATCGATATCAAGGGAGCCCATATCGTCGGCAATGATAAACATGCCTTTGATGCGGCCTTCGCCCAGGGTTCTAAGGGCCTCCAGTGTCTCGGACTTGCCCGCGCCCGTGTCGCCGATGATCAGGATGTTTTTTTCCCCGTAATCGTTCAGGAGCATTTTGACAAATGCGCCGTGAAAGGGTAGTTTACCGGCCTGCATCATCTTGATATTGTGCAGCGTGAGCACCATCTTTTTAAGATAGCCGAAATAGCCGAAAGCATCATCGCACGGGGCTGCGGCAACAAGCAAATCCTGCTCAGAGTCTTCATAAAAAACCGTCGGAAACACGCCAAGCCCGTCAAGGCTGCCAGCGGGCGCGCCGAAGGCATAGACGGCATCAGGGTGCCTGTTTAAATCCTCATCTTCGGCAAGCTCGAACAGATTGCACAGGGTAAACCCAAGCTCAAAAAAACGGGCGTGGAAATACACCAGTATCAACAGCGGCCCGACCTTGGCCGGATAGCAGAGCCATTCATCCTGATGAAACTCCACTAATTCAAGCGGGTTGCGCTCCACCTTCACGAACTGCCCGGTCCGCTTGTTCATGGGCGGGTTCAAAATAAGGGGCGGATTGATAAGCACCTGCCTGATGACCGGTATTTTATAAAGCTTCTCATAGACACCCCCTGGCAGCTGCAGCTTCTGCGGCAGGGAAATGGCTGCTATTTCAGCACCCGCCGTAACCTGGCGGTAAATGCGCGGATGCGACAGCGTGATACTCTCCTGGATGTCGCGATAGACGCTCCGGATCAGATGCGTAAGCGTTTCTATGGAAACATTGAATGTCCTGTAGGGGCGCTGGTCAAGAATGTCGCCTTCGGAATCGCATAGCAGAAACCGGTCATGGCTGCGCCAGTAATTATAAAGCTGCTCGATACACTCGCTGATCAGGGCCATGTCATGGAAAAACACCTCGGCTCCCGGCACTACGCTGGGTACTTTTGTATATGGGAGCTTTGCAAGGTGCCGGAGTGTTTCCACAAACAGGCTGATCGTTTCGGCATTAGCAGTCCTGTCGCCAAGCACCTTTATAAGGTAGGACTGTTTTTCGGCAAGCTCATCAAAATACCGGCGCAGCAGTTCGGTAAACAGAGGGCTTGCCAGCAGCTCTTCCGGAGTTTCGCATACCTGTCCCCTGGTATAGATGATCACCTTCCGGGCAAAAATCCTGAATTTAGACCTCTCCATAAACACCTCCCAAAACAAAAAAGCCAATATCAGCGGGCCCGCATTGAGGGCTTATCTGATATTGGCTTATTGATTAACAACCTTAGCGGCTTAAGGGATTTCGCCGGTTTTTTGACCGCGAACGCCCTGTTTCATGCCTCAGGTATTTAACACAGTCTTCCAACTATTTATTAATATATCAAACGCCGTGTTATTTTTCAATAAATTTTTTCAATGGATTTTTTTAATACCTCCTCAAGGTTGCGATCAAGAACGAAGATGATGACCCGCTCGCCGGTTGTCGTGCTGATATCCGTGTGCATGCTCAGCACCTTACTGTCGACGATATCCTTGATTATGGCCTCAAGAAGGTGACGCGCCTCTTCCAGGAGCGTCACCCGCACCTTTTTTATGAGGGCCAGCCCTTCGGCGGTTCTGGTGAGCTGCTCTTCGGCTCGCGTCAGCACTTTGGTGAGCCGCACGATGACCATATCTTCGACAACATAGGTTCTTGTCTCCAGCGGCCCGCGGCCCATATATTCTTTTTCGAACTTGATCATGGCCTCGCTGATCTCAGCCTCAATCATGCCCTTGCTCTTTTTTTTCAGCATAAAGGCTCTCCCCGGCAGTAATCATTTATGGTAGGCAATGCCTTCGCAGGTGGCGATAAGCCTGCCGTCTGCTCCGCGCACCTCTATCTTCCATACGCTTACCTTGCGGCCCAGATTAATCGGCGTCGCCTCGGAAACTATAATCTCGCCCGGCTCAGCCGCCGCCGTATAGGTTACATTGAGATTTACGGCAAGGGCCATGGTGCCAAGGGAGTTGCATGCCACGGCAAAAGCCTGATCAGCCACAGCGTACACGGTTGCTCCGTGAGCCCGGTTCACGGCATTGAGATAATCGGGTTTCACCAGCAGTTTGCAGCGGGCAAAGCCCTGCCGCACCTCGTCAATCTCAATGCCCAGAAATTTTGCCATGGGGTCGCCGCCCACCACATCACGGGCATAGGCTACAGGATCTTTTTTCATCAGGTCTTGCATTGCAGAACCTCATCTCTACTGTTTGCGTTTGTACAGGCCGGTCAATGCTGCCGTACCGATTTGCGTTCTTTTTATTGCTTTGAAAAACTCATCACGCGAAAGAACGGGCGGGCAAAAAAAGAAAAGGGGGCATCTTCACATCAGCTGTCATAGCAGTTTAAACATTCGCTTGCAATAGATTGTTTAATCTGACATACGACGACCCTAAAGTTCCCTGTTTGCGCGCATGTTCTGCAAAAGATGCTCGCCCGTATACAAAACTCTTGAATTTATGACAATTATTGCGGATAGTCTTAATCTGCATTTATTGCCTTTTGCTGCGTTAAGGCGTTTTCGGCAAAATTATCCTTAACAAAACAAGGCAAGAGATGCTATTTTTATTTATAGTCGGGCTTTACTTTACCCACAGTTTTTGTTGTAGACCTAAAACTTTTTATCCCAAACAAACACAGCTCAGGATGCCGGGCAGCATGGATGATACTGAAAAAACAAAGGCTCAACTGCTCAAAGAGCTGCGGCGCCTGCGGCAGCAGACGCAGCGGCTGAAAAAAAAGGCGGCAGAACGGGACCGGGCCGAAAATGAAATGAAAACGGTCAAGGAATTTCTGGAGAATATTTTTAAAACCGCCGGCGACGGCCTGGTGGTCACAGATGCCCGGGGGCATATCCTCAAAGTCAACAAGGCCATGTGCGCGATGACCGGCCACAGCGAAAAGGAGCTGCTGGGGAGGACTTTTGAAGATTTTTCCCCAAGGGCCCGCGACCCGAAAAACTATCCGCCGATGATCAGGAACTTGCTTAAAGGCAGGGGGGCGATTAACCATGAAACGGAATATAAAAAGAAAGACGGTACGGTTTTTTCCGTAGAGGTCAATGTGTCAAGCCTGATGGACAGGAGGGGCACCCTCACCGGTACGGTTTCCACCATACGCGATGTCACGGCGCGCAAAAACAGCGAGGCCTTATTGCTCCGGCGGGAGGGCGAGCTGGCAGAGCGCAATATAAACCTCGAGGAGGTCAATACTGCCTTAAAGGTGCTGCTGCAAAAACGGGAAGAGGACCGGCGGGCACTTGAGGCCAATATGCTTTTGAATGTGATGCGCCTCATCCATCCCTATCTGGAAAAAATCAGGCAGCTGTGCACCGGCGACCGGATGCGATTATATATTGCGATTATTGAAGAAAATTTAAAGGAAATCGTCTCTCCCTTTTCAAGCGCGCTGTCGGCCGCAACCCTGAAGCTGACGCTGACTGAGATTCAGGTGGCCAATCACATTAAAGCCGGTCTGGCCACCAGTGAAATCGCCCGGCTCATGGGCATCTCGCCGGGAACCGTCGAATTTCACCGCAAAAATATTCGCCGTAAGCTCGGCCTTCAAAAAACCCAAACAAATCTCAAAGCCTACCTCAAATCCCTTTCTTAATGGGTGTATTTTCCACCCAGTCCACCCCTGATAAACCTATGGTTGACCGATATTGTTTGCCCTTTGTATAGTGTAATCAGCAAGAGAACCATGTCGCGGTGCGCGGCAGGCGCCTAATTTTTTAAAAGGAAGGAGTGGCGATATGACACAGCAGGAAATTGAAATTTTATTAAAACAGGAGGTCGGCATTGTAAAAGAGATCATTGCTCTGAAGCCACTGAAAGAGTTGCCGAAGGACATCCCCTGCTATGAGGGGGTGGCAATCCCGGGCCTGTGTACCATGATCGGGGAGGTGCTGACAAATCCCGCTGTTACCTATTCCGTGCGCGAAAATCATCAGTGCTATGAGGGACTGATTGCCACCGGGGTGTGTGATGTTTCGCGGGAGGAATTCCGCGAGGCGGTCGAAACCTGGAATGACATGTGCCCGTATCACAAGGACATCGATACGGCCATGGCGTTTTATGAAAAGTGCCTTGAGACCATCCCGGCGCCGCCGGTCCAGTACAGCTGTCTGGTCTGCGGACCGCTGAGCAAGGTGGCGGATCCGGACCTTGTGGTCATCTTCTGCACGCCCCACCAGAGCGAGATTTTCAACCGCGCCCAGTCCTATCTCGGCAATATTGTAAAAAGTTACGGAGGCAACGGCGGCTGCATCTTCAATCTGCGGGGCCCCTTTCTTACCCGCCAGCCCACCTACTCCACCAGCGATTTTCCATGGCGGACGTTTGTGGGGCTGGAGGACCATGAGATGACTGTCATCTATCCCTATGAACGGCTGGTGGAAATAGCCCCGTATATTAAGTCCATCACCGACTATGTGGGCACATTAAAGAGCATGTTCGCCGGGCAGTGATTGCCCCGGGCAACGCGTGCGTCGGACGTTGATGCACGGCAGAAGCGGGGTTACCCGTGCCCTGCACAACAACTACTGGGAGGAACCTTATGCGGTTGAAAGATAAAATTGCTTTGATTACCGGCGCGGCCGGCGACATCGGTGCGGCAACAGCACGGCGGTTTGCCCGGGAGGGGGCATTCGTGATGCTCAGTGATATTAATGCGGAGGGCTGCCGCAGGACGCTGGACAGCATCCTGGAACAGGGGGGCCGGGGTGACATGATGAGGGCGGATGTGACCAGGGAAGATGATATTGTGGCGCTCTTTGCCAAGGCAAAGGAAACCTGCGGCCGCCTGGACATCCTTGTTACCATTGCCGGCGGGGATTTTGAAAACCAGGTCAGCGTGGATGAAATCAGCTATGAAAGGATGAGCGCAAACATTGATGCCAATCTAAAGTCCTGCATTCTGTGCTGCCGGGAGGCAGCCAAAATAATGATGCCGCAGATGTATGGAAGGATTGTCACCATGAGCTCTCTGGTCTGGCGCGGAAGCCCCATGCAGTTTACCTATGCTGCCTCCAAAGGCGGGGTGTATGCTTTTACGCGAAGCCTTGCCATGACCCTGGGTATGTATACTATTACGGTGAACGGACTTGCCCCTGCGCTGATTGAGGTGGGTGTCATCAAAAACGGCATGGAACCCGGGATGTGGGAAGCAGTGAGAGACGAATGCGCTTCGCGCTATCCCCTGGGACGCGTGGGCCAGCCCATCGATGTTGCCAACTGCGCCCTGTTTCTGGCCTCGGATGAAGCATCCTTTATCACCGGTCAGATCATTGAAGTTTCAGGAGGTGCACGACTGTAAAAGGAACAGGGGCTTTTTGCCTTAATTGAAAAACAGCATTTTTTTTGAGAGTGGTGTTTATGGAAAAAATGTTCGGCTATACCGGCAGGCTGCTTCAGGTTGATCTTGCATCACGCAGTGTAGAGGAGACAAGCAGTCTTGAGTATATTGATGATTTCATCGGCGGACGGCTGCTGGCTGCACGGATGTACTGGGATGCGGGCATGTCCGGCACAGGGGCGCTGGAGCCTGAAAACGTGCTTATGCTTATACCCGGTCCTCTGG
>CAYNVA010000353.1:0-8916 GCA_964400575.1 uncultured Thermodesulfobacteriota bacterium
AGGGCATTGACCGCGCCGGAGCGGAACGGATCATTGTCGCCATAGGTGAGGGCCACAGCCATCTTCTTGCCTTTCAGCGCATAGCCCGAGGGCCCGCCTAAAGCATAGCAGCGATCCATGAAAAGTTTCAGCTGCGCCGACATGGTGAAAAAATAAATCGGGCTGGCGAAAATGATCCCGTCAGCCGCTATTATTTTTGCATAGAGTTTCTGCATGTCATCCTTGATGATGCAAAACTTGTCGTCGGCAGTGTGGCACTTGTCGCAGGCTGTGCAGGCCCTTATGTTCAGCCTGTGAAGGTTTACAGTTTCCACTCGCGCTCCTGCAGCTTTTGCGCCGTCGGCTATTTTCTGCGCCAGCAGGGTGCTGTTGCCGTTCTTGCGGGGGCTTGAAACAAGTGCGATGATTGACTTTGCCATGACTTCCTCCTTTACAGGTGCTGCCTGTTCTCGGGTTTTTAACCGCGGTTTAATTGCCGACAGGGTCCAGTCTGTTCGCCTGCCGCAGGGAAACAGTTCAACTTTCTGTTTTTTCAATGATATCCCTGTTCCCTTTCAGCCATCATGCAGGGTGCGCTGTGCGCACCATTTTTTCGGTGCGGGCAGTGCACCCTGCAGCTTATTGCGGCGGCAATAATTTCACTTCTGCTCTATGCTGTCAATTTCAGCAGTGAAGCTGCCGACCGCCACCTCGCTTTTAACCCGCACCGGTATCCTGCGCTTGTCGGCTGTTACCCATATCTGCAGCTTGGCATTCGGGCTTTTTTCAAACACCCCGCCGATCTGCCCCAGCTCGGGCTCAACGAGCCATGTGTCAAACTCTTTGTCGCCAATCGTCACCTTCTGCCTGCCGACCACGCGGGCTTTGCCCATGACGCAGCGCTTGCCGTCGGACACGGGCCGCGATATCTCCAGGTTCTCTTTCAGCTCATTGGTCCGAAAAAAATAAAATATGGAAAGCGGATCAAACGCGCCGGGCTGCAGGGCAACCGCTGGTTTCTTTTTCCCTTTTTTGCTGTAGGTCGCTTTCTGCGCTTTCCAGTCGAACACAACGGATACATCTTTTGTTTTGCGCGTTTGTTTCTGCTCCTTATAGAGCAGGGCATGCGACATTTCAGCATCGGCATAGGCGTCCATGCGGTCATACACGGGGTAGATCTGTTCAACCAGCGGCGAGGTTTTTGCCGTCATGACAAAGTGCCAGGCCGTCTTGCCGTCAATCTTTTCCATGGGCAAAATTTCAAGCGTTGCTTCCGCGGCTTCGATCGTGGTCCAGTACACCGTGTAGTGCAGCTTCTCGCCCGGCCGAAACGGCAGGGGTTCGGCAGCCATGGATGGTCCGGCCATCAGCGCGAGCATGCTTATAAAGCACGCGATCAATCTGTAGGGTGCGCTGCGCGCACCATGTGTTTCAGTGCGCACAGCGCACTCTACAAACATTATTTTACTCATTGCCGATACCTTCATGAAATTTCATCTCAGCGCCTGCGCAACATGGAATCTACATTTTCTTATTTTTTGGCCCGCGCTTTGCCGCAGGGCGCTTCTCAACCGACCAGCCGAACTTGCCGATCAGCCTTCCCAGGGTGAAGTAATTGCCGTGCAGGTAGCAGATGGGGCCGGCCTTTGAAAGCTTGAACGCGCCGGTGGCTGGGCTGATGAGACTTTCATCGGCATTGATGGCCACGACCTCGGCAAGAAACATAGCATGGGAGCCCAGCGGCCTGATGTCGATCACCCTGCACTCGATGTTGAGGGGCGACTCTTTAATGAGCGGCGCCTTTACCTTCTGCGCGGGCACCGGCGTGAGGCCCATCTCCTTGAACTTGTCAAAATCTCTGCCCGACTTCACGCCGCACCAGTCCGTGGCGCGGGCAAGGGCACTGGTGGTGAGGTTGATGACGAACTCGCCCGTCTTTGTGATGATGCCGTGGGAGTACCGCTCGGGCCGGATTGAAATAGAGCACATGGCCGGCTCTGAGCAGACCGTGCCGGTCCAGGCGATGGTAATGATATTGTAGCCGGTCTGCCGGTTGCCGCAGCTGACCATAACCGCCGGCGCCGGATAGATCATGGTTCCGGGCTTCCAGACGACTTTATTATTCTCCATACAGTTTTTTCCTCCGGTGCCGGAACGTATAATAATTGAGGTTGAGCAGCCGGGCGGCTTCGCTTTCTTTTCCCCCGGACAGGTGCAGCGCTTCGTCAAAATAGTTTTTTTCTATGGCCTTCAGCGCAGCAGGAAGGTCAAAGCCGGATGCCGTTAAGGGCGGCATGCCGGAAACAGGAGCAGGCGCGACAGCATGGGCTTTTGCCAGAGCGGTTTCCGGCAGAATATCTTCCAGCGCAAGCAGCGGTCCGCGACCGGTGAGCACACCCCGCTCGATGACGTTGCGCAGCTCCCGCACATTGCCCTTCCAGTCGCGATTCAGCAGCGCCTGCTCGGCCTCAGCCGTGATGGCGTTAAACTCCTTGCCGAACTTGGCGCTGAACCCGATCATGAAATGGCGCGCTATGGGCAGTATGTCCTCGGTGCGTTTGCTGAGCCGGGGGATATCGACTTTTATAACGGCAAGGCGGTAGTACAGGTCGCGGCGGAACCGGTCGCTCTCGATCATCTGCTCGATATCGCGATTGGTAGCCGAAATGACGCGGGTCTTCACGCGCTGCTTCTGCGTGCCGCCCACGCGGTAATATTCGCCCTCCTCGAGAAAGCGCAGCAGTTTTGCCTGCGCCTCGAGGCTCAGGTCACCAACCTCGTCCAAAAACAGCGTGCCGCCGGAGGCCTCCTCCACAAGGCCCCGCTTGCCCTTTTCACTTGCGCCGCTGAAAGCTCCTTTTTCATAGCCGAACAGTTCGCTCTCGATCAGCTCCTTCGGGATGGCAGCGCAGTTCAGCGTAATGAAGGGGCCCTTGAAATTGGGGCTTTTGTAGTGAATTGCAGCAGCCACCAGCTCCTTGCCCGTGCCGGTCTCGCCGCAGATGAGCACCGGCGTGTCGGGGCTGCGGGCCACAAGGTTCACAAACTCCATAACGCTCTGAATCGACTGGCTCTCACCGATGAAGCAGGGGATATTCTCTTCAAGATAGCGCTCCTGCAGGCGCTGCACTTCCTTGCGCAGGCGCACGGTCTCAAGGGCATTGCGGATGGTGACCAGCAGGGCTTCCATGTGCACGGGCTTGACGATATAGTCATAGGCCCCGAGCTTCATGGCCGACACCACGGTTGCAATATCTTCAAAAGCCGTGATCATGATGACTACGGTCTCGGGACGCAGCTTTTTTATCTCCTGCAGGGCATCGATGCCGTTCATGCCCGGAAGGCCGATATCCAGAAGCACCAGATCCGGCGCCTGCCCGCGGATTGCCTCCAGAGCTTTCTCGGCATCGGCAAAGCCCTGCACGCCGTAGTCTTTCTCCAGCGCCAGCGCTATGCCATTGCGCGCTGTTTCCTCATCGTCGACAACAAAAAGTGTGTAGGTCAGCATGTATGCCCCGTTATTTTGGATTTTTGATTTTTGATTTTGGGCCGGGATCGGCTACCGGCAGTTCGATGCGGAACTCGGCTCCTTCCCACCTGCTTGTTTCAACGGTCAGTGTGCCCCAGTGGTCGGTAATGATGCGCTGGCACAGGCTCAGCCCTATGCCAGAGCCGTCAGATTTAGTCGTGTAAAAGGGGTCAAATATCTTCCCGCGCTCCTGCAGGGGAATGCCCGGCCCCGAGTCGCCCACAGTCACCACGATGTGCCCATCACCAGAAGACGAGCGCAGTTCAAGATATTTCTCCCCGGCCGTGGCCTGCATGGCCTGCACGGCATTGGTAATTAAATTAAGCATCACCTGCTCGAGCATCTGCAGATCGGCGCGGCACGGCGGCAGGCCTTCTGCAAGCACCTGCTCAAGGGTAATGCCGCTTTTTCGCAGGGTGGCAGCCGAAAGCTTGAGCGCCTCCTCTATGGGCCGGTTGATGTCGATACGGGCAAGCTTGGGCATGCCGGGCTTGGCAAAATCCATGACGCGGCGGATAACACCCTCGATTTTGTTTGACGCCCCCTGTATCTCATCGGCAATCGTCAGGAGCAGGCTGCGCTCCTGCCTGTCGCCAACGCCTGCCTCGATGCCTTTTCTCAGCGAATACATATAGGAATTGATGCCGGTGAGCGGGTTTCTGATCTCGTGGGCGATGCCTGCCGTGACGCGGCCGAGAGAGGCCATTTTTTCCTGCAGCCGCAGGAGCTGCTCCATCTCGACGCGTCCCGTGATATCCCGGACGATGGCAGTATAGAACACCCCGTCGCGCGAGCGCCATGATGAGCGGGATATTTCCATGTGAAATTCGCTGCCGTCTTTGCGCAGGCCCATCATCTCGGACTGCGCTCCATCGACAGATTCCGGCATAACCTGCTCCGCCATCTGTATATATAAGGAGCGCAGGCTCTCGGGAAGCAGCATGACTGCTTCTCTGCCGATCACCTCATCGGCAGTGTAGCCGAAGATTTTTTCAGCAGCGCGATTCCAGAAAACAACATGGTCATGGTCATTGACCGAGATGATAGCATCGCTTGCGGTCTGCACGACCGAGCGGAACCGCTCCTCGCTGGTCTCAAGAGACTCAAGCGTGCGGCTGTTCAGCAGCGCAACAGCGGCAAGCTCGCTGAAAGCCGAGGCCATGCTCAGGTCATTGTCGGTGAAGCCGCCAGGCTTGTTGGCAAGGGCAAGCAGGGCAAGAACCTCGCCGCCGATGACGAGGGGCGCACACAGCATATTCTGTATTGACAGAGGGTGCCCGGACGGCGCATCCAGCCCGACCGGCAAGGGATTGTTGCAGCAGCGTGGCGCACGGGCTTCACATGACTCGCGATACAGCCCCCCAAGGGGCATGCTCCCGCCTGACACCGCGCCCCCGGGAAGAACAATGGCGCTGTAGCGGAGCAGATGCTCGTTGTCAGCCCCCTGTTGGATCTGCGCTATAAATCCGGCATCAGCACCGGCAAGCTGCATACAGATATTAAGAATCGATTGAGATGCCCCGGCAAAATCATGATAGGCCAGCACGGCTCGGGCTGCCTTCAAAAGCGCTGCTGTTTCGGCGCCGCTGCGCTCAGACTCCTGCAGGGCGATGCGCAGGGCCGCCTCTGCATTTTTCCGCACCCCGACCTCCTGCGTCAGTTCCTGCTGCTGCGCAAAAAAGTTGAGGACCAGCCGGGCAAGGTTGCCGAACTCGGATGTCGAGGCTGTCAGCGGACCTATAAGCCGGGGATCCTGCTGATGCAGGCTTGCCGATATGCGCCTCAGGGGCAGGTTGACCCAGATGATCAGCAGCCACGACAGCAGCAGTATGACCGCCGAAACAAAGGCAATCAACAGTATCAGCTGATTGCGCGATGTGCGCTGCATTTCGCGGGCTATGGGCGCCTCGCTGCGCACCCGGATCTGGGCTATGGGCCGCTTGTCCCAGCCGTAAATGACGCGGTAAAACCCGATAATGCCGCTTTTTTCTTCATACGTATTCTCCAGAGTCTCACCGCCGGGCAGCGGCAGAATCTCAAGCGTACTTTCCGTGACAAGGGAAAGCTGCTGGATATAGTCGCGGTTCCACAGGCGGCCGGCAAACAGATACCCCTTGGGCGGCGAAGACCGTTCCGTGTCGGCGGCAGGCTGCACCGGCGCACTGCGCACCTCCAGCAGGCCCTGCGGCGTGGCCACAAAAAAATGGCAGAAATAGCTCATGGCAAACAGGTGCGGAAAAATAGAGCCCTGGCGCAGCATGGTTTCAAAGGCCTGTATGTCTGCCGGACTTTCGGCATACACCGGGGCAAAGGAGCCGTCGCAGAGCCACAGGCCGCTGACATTAAAGCTCGGCATGAGGGCTGCACTGAGCATCCGCCCGGCCCGAGGCCTGCCGGTAACGGCGTCAACTATTTCATCGCGGGTGCTGAAGTCGTAGGCGAATGTCTCAAGAGATGCCTGTTCAAGGCGCAGCACGCGGTCAAAGAGTGTATTCTTTTCAAATATCTTGTTGCGAATGAGCAGCAGCTCGCGCCGGGTTTCATGCTGCCGGAGCATGACAAACCCTGCTATGAACAGCAGGGTAATGAAGGCGAGCAGTACGGTAATGCGGGTCTGTGTTTTCATGAAAAAGCCCTTCTGCAGATCATTATACACGGAAGCCGTCGCAAAAAAATAGTTTCTTTTTTTTTAATTTATGGTAACTTCCATTGTTATTTTATAAACTAAAAGGAGATTAACGTGTACTTTTTACTGACATCAACGGCTTATGCGATGGCGCCCGGCGCCGACGGTGGACAGGGCGGCGGCTTCACAGCCATTATCCCCCTGGTGCTGATGTTCGGCATCTTCTATTTTCTGCTTATCAGGCCCCAGCAGAAAAAGGCCCGGGAGCAGAAGGACATGCTCAATGAACTGAAGCGGGATGAGACTGTCGTCACGACAGGCGGCATCTACGGCAAAATCACCGGCGTGACCGACACCATCATCACCCTTGAGATCGCCCCGAACGTGCGGATCAGGGTCACCAAGAGCAGCATCGCCGGCAAAGCCTCAACAGAGGCAAAACCGGCTGAAGATAAAACCAAGTAAAGCTAACCATAAGGAGTTTCTGTGATGCAGAGCATGAAATGGCGATCGCTACTGTATGCCGCGATTATCGCTGTGGCGGTGGTGTACCTGCTGCCGACATTTGTCAAAATGCCGGCAGGGCTGGAACCGTACCTGCCCAAAGACAAGATAGCGCTGGGCCTTGACCTGCAGGGCGGCATGCACCTGGTAATTGAAGTGGAGACGGACAAAGCGCTTGCAAACAGTCTTGAGCGCTATGCCTCCGATCTTGAAGAATATCTCTATAATGAAAAGATTCCCTTTGACTCGGTCAAAGTCATTGGAGCAACCTCCATCGAGGCGAAAATCACTGAAGCCGACGCCCGGGAAAAAGTGCGGCAGGTGCTGCAGAAAAACTTTCCCATACTCAAGGAGCAGAAGCTTGATGAAAGCAAGGACGGGGTGACCTTTACCCTGCAGGTTGATGCCTTTGAAGCAAAACAGCTTAAAAAGACGGCAACCGAGCAGGCGCTTGAAACCATCCGCAACCGCATCGACCAGTTCGGCGTGGCAGAGCCCACCATCCAGCTGCAGGGCGAAGACCAGATCGTCATTCAGCTGCCCGGCATCAAGGATCCCAAGCGCGCCATCGAGCTGATCGGCAAAACCGCGCTGCTGGAGTTCAAGCTTGTCGATGAGCAAAACAGCGTTGAGGATGCCATAAAGGGCGACATCCCGGCAGACTGCGAGCTTCTGTATCAGCGCGATGTCAATCCCAAGACCGGCGAGGTGAAAAAGACGCCCTATGTTCTCAAGAAAAAAACCCTGCTCACCGGCGACCGGCTGGTGGATGCAAAGGTACAGATCGACTCGCGGTTTAACGAGCCCTATGTCTCGATGGAATTCGACGCACGCGGCGGCAAGATATTCGAGCGCGTAACGGCAAAGAACATCAAAAAGCGCCTGGCCATTATTCTGGACAACAATGTCTATTCCGCGCCGGTCATTCAGGACCGCATCGCAGGCGGGCATGCCCAGATAACAGGCAGATTCGGCATGGAAGAGGCCCGCGACCTGGCGATTGTGCTGCGGGCAGGGTCGCTTCCGGCTCCTGTGAAAATTCTTGAGAAACGCTCGGTAGGCCCTTCTCTTGGTCAGGATTCCATCAATCAGGGCATTAAGGCAATGCTCATCGGCTGCCTTGCGGTCATTATTTTTATGATCGTCTACTACCGGCTTTCGGGCATCGTGGCAAACCTCGCCCTTGTTCTCAATATTATACTGCTGCTTGCGGTGCTGGCGGGCTTCGGCGCCACGCTGACCGTGCCGGGCCTTGCAGGTATCGTACTCACCATCGGCATGGCCGTTGACGCCAACGTGCTTATTTACGAACGTATCCGCGAAGAGCTGCGCAACGGCAAGACTGTGAAGGCCGCTCTCGACATGGGCTTCTCGCGGGCATTTGCCACCATTTTCGACTCCAACCTTACGACGATCATTTCAGCCGTTTTTCTTTTCCAGTTCGGCACCGGCCCGGTCAAGGGGTTTGCCGTAACGCTGACGATCGGACTTCTTGCAAACATGTTTACGGCGGTTGCCGTCACGCGGCTTATCTTTGACTACTTCGTGCTGCAGCGTCGCGTGAAAACTATAAGCATATAATAGAAAGGATACCACCGTGGCATTCTTGGAAATCATAAAACCCAATACTAACTTTGATTTCGTCGGCAAGATCCGCTATACCCTGGCGCTGTCATGGATTCTGATCATCGCCGGCGTCATTTCCCTGACCATGAAGGGAGGCCTCCACTACGGCATCGACTTCAAGGGTGGCACGCTATTTCAGGTGAGGTTCGCCAAACAGGTAAGCGCCGCCGATATCCGCCAGATGACCGTCGATATGGGGTCACCGGCAGCCTCGGTGCAGAATTTCGGCGATGAAGGACAAAGGGAATATCTTATCAATATTGAGAGCAAGGTCGAAGACCTTGAAAAATTTTCCGACACGTTCAAGGCCGCCCTTGATACCAAATTCGGCAAAGACAGCTTTGAAATCCGCCGCACCGAGGCAGTCGGGCCCAAAGTCGGCAAGGACCTGCGGCAGAAGGCCCTGCTTGCCGTGCTGTGCTCCTGCATCGGCATGCTCATCTATATGTGGTTCCGGTTTGAATTCCGCTTCGGCCTTGGCGCGGTTCTGGGGCTTGTGCATGACGTGCTTATAACTATGACATTCCTTTCTCTGACCAATACGCCCATCGACCTGACGGTAGTGGCTGCGCTTCTGACCATCGTCGGCTACTCGGTCAACGACACGATCATCGTCTGCGACCGCATCCGTGAAAACATGCCCAAAATGACC
>CAYNVA010000354.1:0-2673 GCA_964400575.1 uncultured Thermodesulfobacteriota bacterium
TACTTTCCATCCTCAGCATCCTTGCCCTGGCTCTGAGCCTTGGCGCATGCGCGATGACTTCCTCGGTTGACCTTGGGGCCGTGGCCAAGCAGTCCAGCATGAAGAACATTACCACCGGCGATGGCACCTTTGAAAACTATACTGCCGTTGGTGAGTTTAAAGGCAAAGAGATCGGTTTCGGTATCGGATTTCCTTTCATCAAGCTTTTTGAAATTTATCCTGGCAAAAGCAATGAGGCCCTGCTGACCGATGTAGCCAAAATGGCTTCAACAGAGGGCAAAGCCAATGCCATGATCAATGTATGCCCGGCCAGCGAAACTTTTGCAGGTTTCATCATCGGTGTGTATATTGACACCTGGAAGGGCACCGGCATTAAGCTGAAATAGATTTTTAGCACGAAAGCATAAAAAAACAGTGGCCGGACAATCTGGCCACTGTTTTTTTTGCCTTTTTTATAAATCCGGTCAGGCTGTTTTCAGAACCTGTGCCAGTATCTCCCGCTGCTTTGCCCTCATCCGCCTGCTGTCGGCAGGCGATGTTTCATGGTCATAGCCCAGAAGATGCAGTATGCCGTGAATGAAAAGAGCAGCCATCTCCTCGTGCAGGGTCACGGCCCGCCTGTCTGCCTGCCGCTGTGCTGTTGGGACGGATATGGCGATATCGCCCAAAAGATGGGGCTGAACTGCGGGAAAGGCGCCGTCGTACAGGGGAAAGGAAATAACATCGGTGGGGCCTGTTTTTTTGAGGTACTGCTCATTCAGGCTCGCAATGCCCGGGTCATCAAGCAGCAGAATGCTTACCTCTGCCCTTGATAAGGCCAAGGCGCCCAAGATCGCGCTCACCGTCTTCCTTATCAGGGGAAGGTCGATCCGCATCGCTTTTTGCTGGTTTTTTATCTGTATCCTTGCCATTGCCCTCCTTGTCCGTGTGTACCGGATAATCAATCCGGGCGTGAAAAATGCCGTTGAGAATTCTGTTGAAGCTCTCGGCTATCAGGTGCAGGTCTTTGAGCGCGAGCTCGCATTCGTCCAGCTGGCCATCGACAAATATATTATTGATAATGCGCTGCACCATGCCCTGTATGCGTGATGGCGACGGGTCGGTCAGTGTCTTGGAGGTTGCCTGCACAGCGTCTGCAAGCATCACGATCCCGGCTTCCTTGGTTTGCGGCTTCGGGCCCGGGTAGCGGAAGTCCTTGTCGCTTACGGGCTGGTCATCATCCTGCATCTCGCGGGCTTTCTGATAGAAATAGGTTATGATGCTGGTGCCGTGGTGCTGGGCGATGATGTCCTGAATGATTCTGCCGAGGCGGTGCTGCCGGGCGATCTCAATGCCGTCTTTGACATGTGAGGTGATGATCAGGCTGCTCATGCTCGGCGTCAGCCGGTCGTGTTTGTTTTCGCCGCCTTTCTGGTTTTCCACAAAGTAGAGGGGCTTTTTGATTTTGCCGATATCATGATAATAGGCGCATACGCGGGCAAGCAGCGGGTCGGCATTGATAGCCTCGGAGGCTGCCTCGGCAAGCACGCCTACCAGGATGCTGTGATGATAGGTGCCGGGCGCCGAAATCAGGAGGTTGTGCAGCACGGGCTGGTTGAGGTCGGCCAGTTCCAGCAGTTTGATATCGGTCGTATAATTAAAGATGATTTCAATGATGGGAATAATTCCCGTTGCCAGCACCGCGGAAAGAACTCCGCCGAGCATGCCGAAGGCCATGCTGTAGATCGTTTCGGTCTTGAATGCGTCTCCGGTGATCAGATGCAGCGACAGAATAAGCAGAGCATTGATTGAGGCGACGATCATTCCGGCGCGAATGATGGCGCTGCGCTGCTTGGTGTAGCGGACTTCCTGCGTGGCCACGATGGCGCTTATAAAAGAAAAAGAGAAAAATGCGAAGTTGTTATCCAGAAGAAAGCCGGCAAATATCGAAACGAGAACGGCGCTCAGCGATGCGATCTGGGGCGACAGAACAATGCTTATAACAATAGCCGCAAACGCGAACGGGAATCCGTAATAGTATGACGTGAGCGGGATAACCGTATAGCCCTTGGCAAATGTTGCCGCCCCGGCGGCGCAAAATTTGAACAGCAGAAATGCCATGAGCAGAATCGAACACAGGAAAATAAAGTCGCGGTGGGTGATGCGCGTTATTGCAATGTCGCTGAGATTGTTTTTGGCAAATCGGTACATCACCATGAGCAACACGAACGAAAAAAGAAAATACCCCAGCAGCGCCCACAGCATGTTTTTTGACTGCTTCAGCTCCCGCAGGGCATTAAGCTTCAAAAGCGCAACATCAGTAACGGGAGCTCCCTCCCGCACGATTATTTCATCTTTTTGAATAGAATAAAGCAGCGGGACGACCTCCTGGGCCGCAGCCTCACGGCGTTCAGTTGTCTCCTGGGCGTTAAAGGTAACCGTGGGTTCGATGAGTTTTACGGCGATGTCGGTCAGGGCTTTGCGTATATCGCGGGGCTCGTTCTTGAGAAATGTGCGGGCATCGCGCCGCAGCAGTATTTCAGCATCCTGCAAATCGATAAAGGACGTAAAATCATTGGCCATTATTTCCTGGCTTGATGCAATGTTGCGCAGCATGATGCCCCTGCCGCGCTCCTTGAACAGGAGCCCCTTTGCCGCAACCACCTCACGCTGGGCAAACGGCAGCACCAGGTC
>CAYNVA010000355.1:0-4152 GCA_964400575.1 uncultured Thermodesulfobacteriota bacterium
TCATAGTGGCAGCGGAAGCAGTACGGGTAGGGAATGAACCATGCCCGGTCGGCAAAGTGGCCGTAGCGCTCCCGGTAGCGGTAGCTGGATGTGATGGCCGAAGCCCCGAGCGTTCTGCCGTGATAGCCGCCCATAAAGGCAAACACGAAGTTTTTGCCCGTGCGGTTGCGCACGACCTTCATTGAATCTTCAACAGCTGCGGCGCCTCCCACATTGAAATGAATGCGCCCCTTGCTGCCGAAGGTCTTTTCAATGCGCTGTGCAAGGGCTGCGGCAAGCTCTATTTTCTCGCGGTGCAGGTACTGGCAGGCAAGCTGGGGGAGAGTGTCTATCTGGCGCTTGAGCGCTTCGTTGAGCCGCGGATTGCCGTAGCCGAAGTTAACGGCGGAGTACCACATCTGCAAATCGAAATATTCCGTGCCCGCTGCATCGTAGAGACAGTTGCCTTGCGATCTTGTAAAAATATCAAGTTTCTCAGCATAATGAACCGTATCGCCCCATGAGCAGTATTGCGCTTCGAGCTCAAGCAATTCCTCGTCAGATAGTTGCCGGTCTTGTGCTTTCATACAGGCGGCGGTGCGAGTCGGTGTCATCGGTGTACTCCTTGAAGTAGTTGTAAATGTCGCTGAGGTTATCAAAAGGCTGGCACTGTCCGCCTGTTTCCAGCAGATGGCGCTGCAGGGAGCAGCCCCGTTTTGCAAACACCAGGTCTGAGCGGCGGGCCGGGCACAGGTCGGAGAGGCCGTCGCCGATATATATGGCGCGTTTGCCTGCAAATTCGGCTCTGGCAAGCGTTTCCGTCTTGCAGTGGCCGCAGCGGTTGCACTCGGCGCCTGCATGCGGGAATGAGGGGAACAGGCAATTGCCATGCATGCGCAGCGAGTTTGCATGCACGGTAATACCGCTGATGCCGTTATGTTCAAGTATGTAGCCGATAAGCTGCGTAAAGCTGTCGCTGACAATAACGGGCTCAACGCCGTGCCTGCGCAGCAGCGCCAGCAGCCGGCCAAACGAGGCGTCAATGCCCACGGTTGCCAGATAGGCGTGCAGCTGAGCGCGCTCAACCCTGATGGAGCGCACCTGACCATCGAGGCACTGGCGCGAGCCGATTTTACCCTTTTTCCAGGCCTCCTCATAGGCGATCCAGTCGCGGTTTACCGAGAATCGTTCTATGATGCCGTCCAGTACGTCGAAGGCCGTAATGGTATTGTCGAAATCGAAGAAGACCTGGCAGTTTTCAAGTTTCAGCGATTTCGCTGCAAGCCCTTCAGACAGCTCGGCATGCAGCGGTTGGGTTGCAGCTGTCCGGTATGGGGTCATAGTTCATTCCTTGTCTGTAGCGTGCAGGCTGTGCTGCCCATGATTTTGCTGAAAAAACTGTCCATTCTGCGGGCAACCGTTGCTCGCTCCTGATCGGCGGTGATCACATGATAGCAGTCTTCCAGCATCACGATCTCCTTCAACGCCGATCCGACGCTCTCATAGATAAAGGTCGAGTTGCGCATGCTGGTCATATCATCTTCGCGCGCCTGAATAAGCTGCACCGGTACATTGATGGCGGGCAGCTTGCCGGTCAGATGCCGTATCAGTTTCTGTAGCTGGTGCAGAAGGCTTAAAGGGAAATACGGATAGCCGTAATCGGAACCCCCCTGCTGATCCCGAAATGTTGCATTTGTGTAATATGTATGAATGCGTTTCTGCAGGGCTTTGTTTTTGATGCCGTAGGGCGGCTCCTCTTTGTAGTAGGCCACATGCTTAAGCGGCGTGAGATAAAACATTGGCAGCAGAATCTTGGAGTACCAGGGAATATTCCATCCATCATAAAAAAGGGTCGGCGACAGGCAACTCACCCCCGCCACCTGTCCGGGGAATTCCTCGGCCAGCAGCAGCGACAGAAGCGCTCCCATGGAAAGGCCCGCTGCAAAGACCGGCCCGTCAAATTCCTGACGCACCTGTAGAAAAGCTTCGCGCACGGAGGAGTAAAATTCCTGCCAGCGGGATTTTTTGAGTATGCTCAGGGGTGCCCCATGATTTGCAAGCCGGGGGCATATGACCGTATAGCCTTTTTTCTTATGGAAAAAGTTTGCCAGATACCGCATCTCATTGGGCGTACCGGTCAACCCGTGTATGAGAAACAGCGTTCCCGTGCCGGTGCCGTTTAAAATGATATGCCCGTCATCAGCAGGTGAAGACAAAGCTTCTAAAGGCTCTTTTGTGTCAAAGAAAAACTCTACCGCCACTGCACTATCCTTATGTTAATCATTATTTGGCTGAAAGCGCCGAGAAGCTTATCTACTAAAAACTAATTGAAAATAGAGGTAAATGCAAATGTAATATTCATATGCGCATTGACGCCGGTGCCGTTTGATCCGGAAAACAAGAAGTGGTCGAAGCGCTGCTACTGCTAAAACCAATCTATTGTTTTGTAATAATATATGTTTTCAGCTCTATTTTGAAGCAGTTTTTTGCTATTATTAAAAAAAATTAATTTGCATGCAATATGCGATTTGTTTTAGTGTATCACGTATAACATAATTTAATAACATCCATGTGAACAGCAGATACCTGCATCAGCAGACTCTCCCTCTACGGGGGTGCATACCGGTCAGAAAGCACATGTCGTTTCTTTTAAAGAATATTAAAATTATCGCTTTGCTGGCCCTGTTCGGCGTTGTCATGCTCGGCAATCTTGGCGGATGGGAGCTGAAAGGCGCTGATGAGCCACGGTATGCCCAGATTGCCCGGGAAATGCTGGAAACGGGCCAGTATATCGTTCCGCATCTCAACGGCGAGGCATATCCTGACAAGCCGCCCCTGTTTTTCTGGCTCATATCCTTTGCAGCAATGCCCTCAGGCGATGTGTCGGCTTTCGAGGCGCGCCTGCCCTCAGTCCTTGCCGGGCTTGGCCTCATTCTGCTGACCTATCTGTTTGCTGCCCGGCTTTTTGATCCCGGCACAGGGCTGCTTGCAGCCGGGGTGCTTTTCTGCTGCGAGCAGTTTTTCAGCACCACCACCAGCTCCCATTTCGACACGGTACTGGCATTCTGGACAACTCTTGCCCTGCTGCTTTTTTATACCGGCTACACCCGTGCGGAAAAGGGGAAAAAATACATGCTCGGGGCCTATGCCGCCATGGGCGGCGCGCTGCTCACGAAGGGGCCCGTGGGGCTGGTCATACCGCTTGCCTCCATGCTGCTTTTTGTCCTGGCCCGAAAAGAGTTCGGCCGCATAAAAGATCTGCATATCGGCAAAGGCCTGGTCATTGCCGTGGGCATCATTGCAGCCTGGCTCATCCCCGCATGCATAATGGGAGGCGATGCCTATACGCAGAACATACTTTTCAAACAGACCGTCGGCCGCACGGTTGAATCCTTTGCGCACAAGGAGCCATTTTATTACTGTTTTATCGGGTTCCCGGTGGATTTTTTGCCATGGACTTTTTTTGTGCCCGCTGCCGCCCTCTATTTCTGGAAATACCGCAGCCGGAACAAAGAAACCCTGCTGCCGCTTGTGTGGTTCGCTTTTACCTTTGGCATGTTTACGCTTGTTTCCGGCAAGCGCAATCTGTACCTGCTGCCCCTGTATCCGGCGGCTGCCATGCTCATGGCAAAATTTTTCAGTGACTGTATCCGCAGTGACGAGGTGTTTGCCGGGCTGTCGCGCTCGAAGCTTTTCATGGTTCCCTGTTATATTACAGCCGGTGCTCTTCCTGCTGCAGGGGTGGCAGGCCTTGTCATGCTTATCGGCAATATCGGGCCGGTGAAAAACCTTGAAGCAGGCCGTTGGGTTCTGTATGCCGCGGCCTGCTGCTCTATTGCCGCAGGGATTGCATGGTTTTGCCGCAGGCAGGATACGCTGTGGCTCAGGCGATTGCCGTATCTGATAGTGGCGTGTATGACCTTTGTCTATGGGCTTTGGGTAGGAGTTATGCAGCCCTGGCTGGTTATGGCAAGGCCAGAAAGCGCCTTTTGCGACACAATACGCAAGACGGTCCGGCCCGAGGATAAGCTGTACGCCACATTTCCACCTGCTTTTTTCAATTATTTCCTGCACCGCTATCCGATCCCCGAACTGCAGGATGAGGTGATGATAAGAAAGCTTCTTGATTCGCCTGAAAGGATTTACTGCCTTGCAAAAGAAAAAGACTACAGC